>CAXBJE010000385.1:0-3734 GCA_963975525.1 uncultured Owenweeksia sp.
TATTCGTCAAATTTAATAATTACACCCTCAAATGGTTTTCGTCACGTATGTAATATAGTCTTGCTCTATAGCCAGGCATGTTTGTTGCAAAATTTACGGTACATGAAGTTTAATGTTCTCCTTTTACTTATTCCCTTATTTTTATTTTCCTGCTCCGGAACCTCTAAAGTTGACGGTATCCGAACCTATAAAACCAGAGATACCATCTTTACCAATAAGGTAATCCCCCAAGCCATAAGGGCTGCTGCGGTAGAAGCACTTTCTCATTATCCTGAATTAAGCGAGACTGAAATAGAATTTAAGTTTGAAGATGAGATTGTAAATTCATTTATGCAGGCCCAACCTAAAATCTCAACGCTTTTCAGATCGAAAAAAAAGAGAGGTTATATTATCAAAATAACAAGGGAGATGGAGATTGACAGTGTGGCAATTCCCGTTGAGGAAATACCCTATGAAGTGCTGCTAGGATGGCTTGGCCATGAGCTAGGGCATATATCTGACTATTCTAAAAAAAATGGAGCCAATATGGTGTGGTTTGGCTTTACCTACCTCTGCTTTGATAAATCTAAAGTTAAAGCCGAAAGAAGGGCTGATATTGAAGCCTTAAAACATGGCATGGCCGATGAAATTATAGCTACCAAAAACTTTATTCTGGCCAATACCTCCCTGCCCGAGGTTTACAAAGACAAAATCAGGAAGTATTATATTTCTCCAGAGCAGGTTTTAGAACTGGTAAAGGAAATGGAGGAAGAGCATAATGATGACAAAGCTGAACTAACAAAAGCCCAGGATAGCTTACTCCCTGTTCATTAAAGTAACTTTTCTTAATTACCACTTTGTATTGGGTGACCTTATATCAAAGCCGCATTAAGTGCCAAAGTCATCCAACATGAAAAACCTATTTTCCAATCTTCCATTAGCCATTTTCACCCTTCTGGGGATTAATACCAAATCATGTGATGTGGCTCCAACAGATGGATTGGATGACTCACAGTTTGTATCTGCCTGTAAGGAAGAACTTGAGAAACCATCTGTATCCGACACATCCAGCGAGTTATTGTACGCCTGTTAATTTTTAGATTTCCGTAACTGTTCAACCCATGTATTACAAACGCAAGTAATACTTTTGGCTACTGAAACATGTTATGCAGTATGCACAGGCTCCTATTTCTCTCTTCCCTTCTACTTTCTATATTTTGTACCTCAGCACAAACGGTTACTACACCGCTGGCCGACTCAACCAAACTTCCTACCCTACTCATTTTTTCAGGTAGTGATTGGTGCCTGCCTTGTATCCGCTTAGAGCGCGAAATATTCTCTAAACCTGAGTTTATAGAGTTTGCCAAAGGGCGAATTAAAATTTTGAAGGCCGATTTCCCTCAACGCAAAAAACTTGACCCGAAAATTGTTTTGCGAAATGAATCTTTAGCTGAGCGTTACAACCCGAAAGGTGAGTTTCCGCTATTGGTACTCTTAGATGCCAATGAGAAGGTTAAAACCAACATTCCTGCGGAATATACCAGTCTGGAATATTTTATAGCTGACCTTAAAAACCTGTTGATTGGGGAGCCCCGGGAATACCGAAAAAAGGCCCTGTTAATGGGCAGCAGCTTTGAGTTTATTGTGGTAGCCAATAACTCGGATGGCGCAGAGGCCATTCTGAACCAAGGTAAGGCGGAGGTAGAGCGCTTGGAAAACTTATTATCAGAATGGAGGAAGGGTACAGAAGTTTCAAGGCTAAATAATGCGGTCGGCAAAAATGCCGTAAAAGTGAGTGATGAAGTGTACCAGCTTGCACAGCGCTCTTTGGCCTTGTCAAACATGACGCAAGGTGCCTTTGATATTTCCTTTAATGGAATGAATATTTACAAGTTTGATAAAAGCACGATTACGGCCTTCCCTGACACAGCCCTTATTGAGGCTAAGTTAAAAACAGTGGGATTTGAAAAAATCAAGCTCCAAACAGATAATCACATTTTTTTGAGTGACTCGGGAATGTCTATTGGATTTGGGGCTTCAGGTAAGGGATTTGCCGCTGATGAAGTAAAAAAACTTTGGCAGGAACGTGGGGTGAAATCTGGTGTGGTAAACGCAAGCGGAGATTTGGTAGCCTGGGGCAAGCGGGCCGATGGTACGCCCTGGAAAATAGGAATTGCTGACCCTGAAGACATCACCAAGGTTTTGTTTTGGATTCCTGTAGAAAATCAGGCTGTTGCCACCTCTGGTAGCTATGAAAAGTATTTTAAGTACAATGGACAGCGCTATGCTCACATTGTTAATCCATTAACAGGATTCCCGGTAACGGATAAAAAAAGCGTAACCGTAATAAGCCCTAGTGGAGAACTATCCGATGCTTTGGCTACCGCGCTTTTTGTACTTGATATTGAAGTGGGGCTTGATTTAATCAGGCAACTGCCTCAAGCAGAGTGCATCATTATTGATTCAAGTAATGAGGTTCATTTTAGCAACAAGCTAAAGCTGATTAACTAATTTCCACATCTGAACTATCTTTCACAAATGAAATTCAGCATTTTCATATTAGTGGTTTTAAGTTTCACACTTGCTTCTTGTAGTACTGTGAAGCCTTACCAGCGTGCTTACCTCAATGACGGTACTATGAAATCGGGCACTATGAAGGCTGAAGGCTTTGAACAAAGCGTTTTCAACTATCGCGAAGGTGCCATGCAAACCGGAGGAAAAAAAGGAAAGGGAGGCTGTGGCTGCAATTGAATTAAAATCCCTGATTTTCTGGAAGCCAGTAATGGCCTTCTTTTTCATCTGCTTCAGCACTCAACTATCGGCACAGGATTCTCTTTTTTCAAAGAAAAAACTGAAGGAGGCGGATGTAGAACTCCTTCTTTCCTATTATACCCAAGATGGTATACACTCTGCGGTAACCGGTGGTGAGGGAACAGAATTTCTACAGGTTTACAGTGCCAACATCAACTACGCTCAGGTTGTTAATGATATTAAAACCTACACCTTTCATGTAGGTGCGGATGTCATTTCCTCGGCATCTACCGATCATATTGATTTTGTAATGTCATCTGCCTCAAGGATAGATCAGCACACAACCCTGGGTTTTGGCTATAGCCAGAAATTGAATAATCGAAATCAGGAATTAGGCGGAAGCCTTATGTTTTCCATTGAGTCTGATTATACCTCCCTTGGCTGGGAAGTGTGGGGCAGTCATGTAAGCACCGATCAATCAACAGAAATTACTGGAAGCCTTCAGGCCTATTTTGATGACCTGAGATGGGGCCGATTAAAGAAACCCTACATAATTGAGGCCCAACGTTTATTGTACCCACAAGAACTCAGAGGTACCGAGTGGTTTGATATCCACAATCGCTACTCTTACAACTTTGCGCTAAGTGTTCGTAAGGACATTAATAAGAAAATGAGTTTGACTCTTTACCCCTCCTACTCTTACCAGCAGGGGCTACTTTCCACTCCATTTCACAGGGTTTATTTTACTGATGAATTTTTACCTCGCGTAGAAAACCTTCCGCGTAAGCGAAACCAGGCGGCTGTGGGAGTCCAGTTAAATTCATTTGTAACCAACAGAGTTGTCCTTCGATCTTTCTACCAGTTTTACACTGACGACTTTGGCTTAGCTAGTAATATGGTGAAGTTTGAACTTCCTGTAAAAGTTACCCCTAAATGGAGTCTTAGCCCGTTCATCAGACTCATGTCTCAGGATGGAAGCCGATATTTCAGGCCATACAAGGAGC
>CAXBJE010000386.1:0-3714 GCA_963975525.1 uncultured Owenweeksia sp.
CATGCCCGCACCATCTTAGGATTGCCTATTCCCGAATTAAAATTGGAAAGGGCCGGTGTTTCGGCAGTGATACTTGCATCTGGCGAAAGCCAAAACCAACCACAATTTGCTGGCGTTGAAAAGGCTTTGGAAGACAAAAACACGGATATCCGCATTTTTGGTAAACCCACTACCCGCCCCTATCGCAGGATGGGTGTGATTTTAATTTATGATGAAATTGATACGGATATGGATGCTTTGCGAAAGAAGGCGAGAACTGTTGCGGATAAGGTTAGTGTAGTATAAAACACTTGCGCGTAATTAAAATGAGGAAACTTATAAAACCAATTACAAGAGAATTGACTTTTGAAGAGTGGAATAATCTTTCAATGGAATCGAAAAGCGATATATGTAATCATCATTGGAATCCCTACGAACCAGTAATTGGAGAGAAAACAAAGCAGGTGATTGTTGAGCAATTCGCAAATGAATTAAAAATCGATTTCGAACAAGTTGGAATTGCTTCTTTTGGTTGGACGGTCTACATGTTGTTTGTTATTGTAAAAGAGTCGAAAATGAGAATACCAAAAGAGTTTTCGAATTTACCAGTAAACAAAGGTGTGATTCTCGAATACTTGAACGAGAATAAAGCAAAAGTCAAATTTGGATATGGTGGAACCACAGAAATTGATTTAACCGATAAAATGAAAATAAAATAACTACCGACAACCCAGTGTATATCGCATAAAAACGCGCCATAAAAAAACAGGTTCACGGCTAAAGCCATGAACCTGCTCAAATAAGTTTATCGCTAACTACCTCTTTAGGTGGCTAAACTTGCGGTTGTAAAACTCAATACTTTCGTAGATAATCTCGGTGGCAGTGGCCTTGTTCTGGAAATCTTCCACTTGTACTTCCTTCTTCTCCAGCTTTTTATAATCCTCAAAAAAGCTTTTCATTTCTGATACCAGGTGGGCAGGTAGCTCCTCAATATTATTGTAATGCGCTACGCTGGGGTCTCCATCCGCCACGGCAATAATTTTGTCATCACCCTCACCATTATCAATCATACGCATAACGCCAATTACTTTGGCTCGCACTAAGCAAAGTGGCACCATTTCAACTTGAGATAAAACAAGAATATCCAGCGGGTCACGGTCTTCTCCGTAGGTCTGTGGTATAAAGCCGTAGTTGGCCGGATAGTAAACCGCAGAGTACAACACTCTATCCAATTTAATGATCCCCGTTTCCTTATCCAGCTCATACTTTGCTCGGCTTCCTTTCGGGATTTCAATAATGGCATTTACATAGTCTGGTATGTCATCCCCCGGAGAAACATGGTGCCAGGGGTTAAATAATTCTTTCATAAAAAAATTGTGGTTTAGAGTTTTCTTAAAATGTTTGATTGGAAATTTTGAAGCGGCAAAATTATATAAACGGGGTATTTTAATGGTAGCTAAAGACTATTAACATCATCATACTTTTTTACAAGTGCCACCTGGTTTTCTTCAAGTAAAATATACCCTTGGTCATAGCAAAAGTAGTAGCGTCCGTCTTTTTTAGTTTCGTAAATACTGGTGTGATGATTAAAGTCAAAGCCTTTGGCCGCCAGGGCTTCTCTTGTGGTTTTTGACTTCCCGTTAGGGTTCAACTGAGTTAAGATTCTGTAGTTTTTAGAAAGGAGCCGATTCACATTTCTTACAAGGTTATTTACGTGCCGCGAAAGTCTGTTGTTATGGCTGTTTCGGCAGCCATCGCTGCAAAACTTCTTATCTGCACGGCCTCTTATAATTTCGTTGCATTCAGGGCAATGTCTGTCCATGGTTTGGTTTTAACCAAATGTAAAAAATATCCGTTTACAAACGCCTTCAATTATTACTCATAATAGGCTTTGCCGTCAATGCGAGGAATAAATATTTCAACCTCGGTACCCATACCTTCAATGCTATTCAAGCCAATTACTCCCTTTACCCTGTTCAAAGCATTTTGCGCAATATAAAGCCCCAAGCCATGCCCGGTTGATGCACCCGTTCCTCTATAAAACATTTCGAATACCCGGGGAAGTGCCTTTTTGGTTATGCCAAGGCCGTTATCCTTAATTTTCAACAAAACTCCACCTGATTGTGATTCTATTAAGACCTCAACCTCTGGCGACTTTGAATCTTTACTATGGAAGTTAACCGCATTTGCCAACACCCTATTTAAGGCGGTTTGAATAAAATACTCATCAGAACTGATATGCAATTCTACAGGGTGTATTAAATGGATCATAGTTTTGGCCTCCGTAAACCGCGCGGCCACCTTCTTTACCAAATCAACAACATCAAGTGTTTCGGGTTTCAAGGCTTTATTGGTCACATTTTTAAGTTCCACTAAATCATGAATCGAAGTATCCATTCTTAAGGTCTGTTCTTTTATCATCTTAAAGTATTGGCGCATGTCAGACATACTGGCGTACTTCTCCACATTGAGCAATCCCAGGATGGAAGAAATTGGTCCACGTAAATCATGCGATAGACTATAAATTAAGCTCTCCAGTTCAGCGTTTTTACGATTAAGGTCTACCTCCAGCGTTTTCAAATCAGTCACATTCGTAGCTATCCTCAAAACCATTAAATCTCCTCTACCATCCTCCACAGGTATCATAACAACCTGATAGTAATTGGTTGCACCCTTAATAGTAAGGACTTCATCATAAGGAGGACTTGTGAGCCTGGTTTTCAGTACTTGCTGCATCATCTCCAAATTCTTCCCAATTCTCTCAGTATCCTTATGCATCTCAGAGGTATGTCTGCCAATAATGGCTTCAACAGGTAATTCCAGTAATTCAGCAACTGCATTGTTCACCATTACGTAATGCCCCCTGTTGTCAACTAATGAAATAAGATGTGGGGAATTATCAAGGATTCCCTGGAGCAGCTGATCCTTACTGGTTATCCCGGCCTTTGCCCTTTCCAGCCTCTTGCCCTGGCGCACCAAATCCATTTGACCCTTTATCAATTTTTCTGACCTTGCTTCCAACGCCTCTCTGGCTAATCTTTCCTTACGGTGAAGCTCAATAGTAGTCATGGCCTTTCGTCCAAGCAGGTTTAGCATTTGAAGTTTCTCCGAACCCAGTTTTTGAGGCATTACATCAAAAACACAAATGGTACCTAAAGGATAACCTTCTTTATTTATGAGCGGTACCCCTGCATAATACCTAAGCGTCTTGCCATCTTTGGCCAGCAGATTTTGTTTCAAGGTGGGGTGTTTACTTAGGTCTTCAACCTCGTAAATATCACTCTTGGTTATCGCTATTTCGCAGGGCAGATTTCCACGCTCTAAATACTCGCCTTTTAGACCGATTAAACTTTTAAAAAAAAGTTTATCACTATGGATAAATGAGATTGCCGCTACCGAACATTGGGTAACTTTCTGTGCCATTTCAGTCAGAATATCGAAGCTTTCATCGATAAAATTATCCGAAACATCATATTCTTTGAGAGAACGTAACCTTTCGGACTCTGAGCTATTTAGCTTTTGAGCCGCATATTTTAGAGCGTTATGTTTCATGACATAGAGTAGAACAAATATAACTCAAAACCTTATATACTAAGCATTTATAACTTCACCCCTGAATTTGTATTGACTTAAAAACACAAACCATAACCATTTACAAATGGCTACAAACGAAACTAAATGACTAGTAAATGACACTCTACCGAGTTAAGCTTTTTGGCACCTACATCTTTGCCC
>CAXBJE010000387.1:0-3714 GCA_963975525.1 uncultured Owenweeksia sp.
CAGCCTCACTGCTCTTAAAGATGGTGAAGTGAATATTTTCTCTGAGGGTATTTTTGGTGCCATCACCAATACCATTACGGGCTTAAATTATTCGGAAGTGAAAGGTTCATCAGTTGCCGAGTTAGAACAATTGTACTCCTACGTTTCGGTATACGCTGGGTTTGGGGTGATAATGGTTTTGCTAGGATTGGTTGCTGTCCTTCTTTCACCGATTATCAAAAAACTTATGGCGGGTATCAATTAATCTCTTGAAGGATAATATCCCGTGACCCTAACCAAGCCCCATTCTCGTCTTTAGTTAGTTTAATGATATTGTTTGGCCCGGCCCGCCTATCTAACTTTGATATCAGTTCATCAGTAATCAACGAATCACCTTCAAATAATGTAGAGCTTACCCAATATTCATCAAAATCTTCTCCCGTAAGGGTTAGGTGAATATGAGCAGGCTCATTATGTGACGGATATGGAGCTGGTAAAATGGTGTTAAACTGATACTGGCCCTGAGCATTGGTTTTTACCCAACCTCTAAGGTGGCCATGCCTAAGGCCGTTTCCGGTTTCTGAGCCGTCCTTGGCATAAATGCCTTTAGCATTGGTATGATAGGCGTAAACCAACACGCCTTCAGCTGCAGTTACGCCATCGGGTTGGTAAACGGTTCCAGAGTAAATAAGTCGCTCACCAGGTTCATTTTCATCTGCAATGGTTGTGGTATGGCTCAAAAATTCAGGGGCATCCATGGCGCCACACCACTCGCAGTCCGGTAATTCAGTTTTCGCTGCTGCTGAATGTAGTTGTGGATTTTTTACAGGAATATTTAAAAAAGCTACCAAAGTGCTGTCACTGTCATACTTCAAATCCGCTAAAAAGTGTTGATCACTTCCCGCACTAAAGCGCTTTCCCATAGCAGTGGTGTATTGCTTAAAGTGAATATCATAAGCTTCCGGGTGGGATCCAAACACTGTGGTGTGGATATGCCGGTTGTCATCCGAACTTCCATAATCTCCGGGTAAAATGGTTTTCACCAGAATTCTCCCAAAATCATCTGTTTCCGCCTTTCCATTTAGCCTAGCCGTAGTTTCATCGCTGGGATCCGTTGGCTCATATTCTCCCGTAAGGGAAGCATGGTAAAAATGCACCTCCTGATTTGAAAGTATTTCGCCAGTCTCTTTGTCCGAAAAAGTAAGGGCTAGCGTCAAGGACTGTCCCGGTTCATCCTTACCTGCAATTTCCACAACGTGCTTTACATCTAAGTTTTGGAACTCCACTAAAGTTTGCTTCTCGGCTGATGAAAGCAAGGCAATGTGCCTATCAATGGAGCAAGCACAAACCATAATAAAAACACAAATTAGTAGAAACTGCTTTTTCATTTTATCAATTAAATCACTTAGCATCCTGCATTCTAATCCACTCCCTTACCACGGTTTTCAGGCTTTCCTTCTTGTTTTCAATGTCTTCCAAACTTTCAAAACGGGCTACCCTACCCTCCCTTCCATCACCTTCCAAAAGTCCCGTGGTATCGTTCATTAAGGCGCCTTTATGAAACATCAGGCTTACGAACTTCTTGGCATTCATAAAAAATGACGCCATGTTGCCCTTGTACATAAAGGTGGGGCTACTCCATTTTATCACCTCCAGCATTCGGTCATCAGTTGCCAATATTATCCTCCTTACAGCCTGAATTTCTGCTGTCATCGGGTGATTCTTACTATCAAGGTATTTATCAACTTCGGGATTAATATTCATGGGATTTCAATTTTGTTGTTGCTCACTCTCCCAAAAGTAACACTTTGCATAAATGAGACGTCTTTCATCTAATCTAATAAGCACTCGTTGAAAACCCCTGGATAATTCAGATGATAGCCCACGTTCTGTAAAATGCATAATTCCTATATTCGGGCTCACTTCAACATCTACCAATTAACCTATGATTACAAGACGTCATCTCCGCCTTGGCACCGCCCTTCGATATTCCTGGAAAAACATTACCTATAGCTTAATATGTGCCTCCTTAGCCTGGCTGGTACATGTGGTTTGGGGTTTAGAGAAATTCTTTATCCCAAAAGAAGCTGTGGCCATCCTGGGTACAGCGCTTGCCATTATTTTGGGTTTCAGAAACTCATCGGCTTATGACCGTTGGTGGGAAGCCCGAAAAATTTGGGGTGGCGTGGTAAACGAAAGCCGCACTTTTACCCGCCAGGTACTTACTATTGTTGATCCACATAATGTGCCGCCCGGTTTACTTGATAGTTGTAAAAAACTGGTAAGGGGTCAGATTGCGTGGGTAAATGCACTGCGCCTACAGCTCCGAAACCAAATGGATAAGGAGGTTTGGCAAAATGAGGTGGGTGTTTACCTAAAGGAAACTGACTATACAGAAATAATGACCAAAAGCAACAAGGTTACCCAAATAGCCATGTTGCAGGGTTACGCCATAAAGGAGATAAATGCTCATGATACCATGGATATTTACAGCTACATCCAAATGGATGATACCCTTACCAGGCTTACCGATTTACAGGGAAGATGCGAAAGAATTAAATCTACTCCACTCCCAAGGCCTTATGATTATTATACTATGCTGTTTCTTAATCTGTTCATTTTCTTCTTTCCGTTTGCGTTTATTGAAATGTTCATAGGGTTGTCAGCTCCTCTATTGGTAATTCCGGTTACAGCAATCATTGGCTGGATATTCTATCAGATTTATGTTTTCGGTTTGGTAATGTCTAACCCGTTTGAAAACTGGAAAACAGACGTGGCACTTTCGGCTATCTCCAATGTAATTGAGATTGACCTTAAGGAAATTATTGATGATAAAGATGTGCCTGCTAAAATGCAGCCTGAGGATGGGTCGATAATGTAGGAGAGTTACAAGTTAAAAGCACATTTAATGCTATACTCCCTAAGGTAGTGACTGATCCTACCCAAATATTAAAATCCATTGCTCAAGGCAATCGCCAGGCTTTTGAAGAGTTATACCAGCTCTTTAAAGTAAAAGTGTATAACACGGCCCTCTCCTACGTTCAAAATGTGGAAGATGCTGAGGAGGTTACTCAGGATGTATTTACCACCATTTACCGCAAAGCCAATCAGTTTCAGGGAAACTCATCAGTAAACACCTGGATTTACAGGATTACGGTAAACAGTAGTTTAAACTTCATAAAAAAGAGAAACCGTTCCGTGTTTTCGGTTTTTAACTCCAACACCATGGATTCTCCAAATTTTGAGCACCCCGGTGTACAAATGGAAAACAAGGAGAGTTCAGCATTTCTGTTTAAGGCTATTGATAGCTTACCCGAAAGCCAGAAAACCGCATTTATACTAAGTTTTGTAGAGGAGCTCCCCAGGCAGGAAGTAGCTGATATTATGGAGATTTCGCTGAAGGCAACCGAATCATTATTACAGCGTGCGAAGGTGAATTTGAGAGAAAATGTATCCTCACCGAAGGAAATCGAAATAACCATTGTCTAACCCATAACAACTTGATAAAATGAGCACAGAAAAAGATAAATGGATAAACGAGGTTTTTAGTAGCCTTGATGGAATACAGCCCGCTCAGCCTGATGAAAAGTTGTTTTCTAAAATTGAAAACCAGCTTTTTAATGAAGGGGCCAAGGTTATTCCACTTTACTGGATAAGAGCTGCCGTGGCGGCTGCGGTGCTAGTGCTTAGCGTTAACATTTATGGCGTGTACGAATACGCCCAAGGCCTTTCAAG
>CAXBJE010000388.1:0-3706 GCA_963975525.1 uncultured Owenweeksia sp.
AATATGTTGACCTTGATTTCAATATAAAAATACCGGCAAAGGCCAATGCAATTACACCTTAGGTTTTACCCTAAAAACTAACCGACACTCTGTTGTAACTAAAACTATTTACTTTGCGCCTCTATTTTAATTTGCCACTCATGAAAAGATATTTACTGCTAGTGTTACTGGCATTTGCTTTTGGCCCGCTTACGGCACAGGTTTTAGACCCTGTAAAGGTTAGCCACACCGTAAAGGTGGTTAGTGATACTGAGGTGGATTTGCAGATCACTGCCATAATGGAAGAGGGCTGGCATATTTACACCGTACATCCCAAAGAAGGTTCTTTTGTAATATTTACAGAAGTAAACATCCCGAAAAGCAAAAACTACCAGTTGGTAGGGCCGCTAAAGGAAACCAAGCCTAAAAAAGAATACGACCCACAGTTTGAAGAAACCCTAGAATACCATGAGAAGAAAGGTGTTTTTACACAGCGCATTAAAGTATTAAGCACTACAGATTTTAAACTTACAGCCGAGTTTGTTTACCAGGTTTGTAATGACCGTACCTGCCTTACACCGGTATATGATGAATTAGAATTCAAAATTAAAGGTGCCCCAAAATCATCTCAGGCTAAAATAGACCCTACACTAAAAACCGATGAGCAAAAGGCCGCAGATGACGCCCCGGTACAGGCCAGCGATATAGAGCCGGGCACTGATCCGGAAAAAGAGGCAATTGATTATGCCTATAAAGGCGAAGACACTACCAGCTACGAAGGTGATGAAGTGGAGGCTGATGATGAAGATGTGGAGTTGGGAAATGAAAAAGAAGAAGCCAAATCACTATGGGCTATTTTTTTCCTATGCCTAGGTGGCGGCTTCGCAGCTCTTCTCACGCCCTGTGTCTTTCCCATGGTACCTATGACGGTAAGCTTCTTTACTAAACAGAGTAAATCAAAAAGCGCAGGTATTAGAAACGCAATTATTTACAGTATCTGTATTATTCTGGTATATGTAATCTTAAGTGCTCCTTTTCACATCTTTGAGTCAGTAAGTCCGAGCATTCTTAATGAGGTTTCGACCAATGTGCCTCTAAATATTTTCTTCTTTGTCGTTTTTATTGTGTTTGCAATTTCATTTTTCGGTGCATTTGAAATCACCCTTCCTAGTAGCTGGATAAATAAAGCGGACAAAGCCTCAGATAGAGGAGGATTAATTGGAATTTTCTTTATGTCCGTCACCTTAGTACTGGTATCATTCTCATGTACAGGGCCTCTTCTAGGCGCTTTGCTTGGCAGTGTTTTATCAACTGATGGTGGGCCTACCGCTCTATCCGTGGGTATGGCCGGATTTGGTTTTGGTCTAGCATTACCATTTGGTTTGTTCGCAGCCTTTCCAAGTTGGCTGAACAGTATTCCTAAATCTGGTGGCTGGCTAAACTCGGTAAAAGTGGTACTTGGATTTTTGGAACTTGCCTTGGCCTTTAAGTTTTTGTCAAATGCCGATCTGGTTCTACAAATGGGCCTTCTTCAAAGAGAAGTTTTCTTGGCAATTTGGATTGGTGTTTTCACAGCATTGACATTCTATCTCTTTGGAGCTTTTAGAATGCCTCACGACAGTCCTGTGGATAAGCTTTCTGTTCCTAGAATGTTTTTTGGATTAATCTCTTTAATCTTCACGATTTATTTGATTCCTGGGCTTTGGGGTGCGCCTTTAAAGGTAATTAGTGGTTTTCCGCCTCCTTCATTTTATAGTGAATCTCCAAATGGTTTAACCCAGGCCAGTTCTGTTCCTTCTGCTTCTGAAGATATTCCAGATGGTGCAGACCCGGAACATTGTCCGGAAGGACTAAATTGTTTTCATGACTTTGAGACTGGATTGGCTTACGCCAAAAAGGTAAATAAGCCCATTCTCCTCGATTTTACAGGGTGGGCCTGTGTGAATTGCCGAAAAATGGAGGCACAAGTCTGGAGCGACCCGAAGGTTCTTAATATCTTAAGAAATGATGTAGTACTGATCTCATTGTATGTTGATGAAAGAAAGGACTTAGCAAAAGAGGATCAGTATAAATCAAGAGTGACGGGCAGGACTATTAATACAGTTGGAAAGAAATGGAGTGATTTTCAATTAGAGCATTTTGAAAGCAACAGTCAGCCACAGTACATATTTCTTGGCCATGACAGCATGAAACCCCTAAATGGTTCTACCGCTTATGACCCGGATATTGACCTTTATGTAAGATGGTTGGAGCAGGGCGTAAAACGCTTTAAAAAGCAAGCCTCCAAGAAGTAAACAAACTTTCTGCGGTGGGTGTGAGTTAAATTATCATGAAAAGCCCCGAACCCAGATATCGATTACGATTTGGTAAAGAAGTGGTAGGCTACATGCGCAAAGTAGCCGATAGCATGATTATGTATTCCACCGATTCCTTTTGGTGGACAGGCAATAAACTTGATTACAAGGAAGTAGACGAATGGATTGGGCTGTTTGATAAAAACGGCCGTGCTGTTTACGAGTGGGACATCCTCTATTATAAAATTGACCCTGACGGGGAAGACCAAACCGGAGTGGTGCTATGGCAGGCCCAGCGTGAAGAATTTGGTATTTGCGATATCAACTCCGAAGTGTTTATTCCCCTTACGGTGAATGGTGTGGAAATGTTTAACCCCAGGCAGTTTAAGATTTTCTCCTATCTGTTTATTAATCCCGAGCTACAAAAGAAACTTGGTGTTGAGGAGTAGTGGCTAGTTTGGAGTTGGCCCTTCGACTATCGCTCAGGGTGACAATTTTTAGGTAATAAATTGAAGTTGCCAATTTGTAAAGGGCAAGAGCAAATTTCAGCACCAATCTTCAATTTTAAGTTTTCAATATTTAGATATAATGACTAAGGCAGAAAAGATAGAATACCTTATTAGCAAACTGGATGAACTGTACCCTGAGGTGCCTATTCCTTTAGATCATAAAGACCCCTATACCTTATTGATTGCTGTGTTGCTTTCGGCCCAGTGTACTGATGCCCGGGTGAATAAAATTACACCCCTTCTGTTTCAGGTTGCCGATAACCCGTATGAAATGGCAAAGCTCTCCCTAGAGGATATTGCGGCCATCATTCGCCCTTGCGGATTAACGCCTATGAAATCAAAAGGGATTAAAGGTCTATCACACATCCTTATAGAAAAATACAACGGTGAAGTACCAGCCGATTTTAAAGCGCTGGAAAGTTTACCGGCCGTTGGTCACAAAACCGCTTCGGTGGTAATGAGCCAGGCCTTTGGCATTCCGGCCTTCCCTGTAGACACACATATTCACCGATTGATGTACCGCTGGGGGCTGAGTAATGGTAAATCTGTTGTACAAACAGAAAGGGATGCTAAACGCATTTTCCCAAAAGAAAAGTGGAACAAACTGCATTTACAAATTATTTACTACGCCCGTGAATACTCCCCCGCCCGTGGCTGGGATTTGGAGAAGGATGTTATTTCGAGAAAAATTGGAAGGAAGAGTTTGGTGGGGAAGTAGTCAGTTTTCAGTTGGCAATTTACAAACTGCTCTCTTGCAAACTGATTAAAAATCCAGTCCCAAACTAAACGTAAACTGATTATCGAGAATGAGGCCGTCCTCTACAGGCCTGGCCCAGTCAAAGCGAAGGTAGTAGCCAAACAGGCGGGTGCGGGCACCAATACCATAGCTCCCAACAATAGGGTTCTTTTGGCTGTCTAAAATAA
>CAXBJE010000389.1:0-3684 GCA_963975525.1 uncultured Owenweeksia sp.
TAATATTGTCAATAAATGTTTTATCGTGAGAAATCACCACTACGCCTTTAGCCTTGTTTACCAGAAAATCTTCCAGCCAAACAACCGATTCAATATCAATATGGTTGGTGGGCTCATCCAGCAACACCAAATCTGGTTTTTGCAAAAGGATTTTGGCCAACTCAATCCGCATTCTCCAGCCACCGCTAAACTCCTTGGTCTGGCGCGTAAAATCCGCTCTAGTAAAACCTAGTCCAATAAGGGCAGTTTCCACTTCCTTATCATAGTTAGAACTTTCAATGGAATAGTACTTTTCGCCAAGTTCTGTAACCCTCTCAATAATCTTCATGTACGCATCAGACTCATAGTCTGTGCGGGTTTCCAGCTCCTTATTCAGGCTTTCCATTTCATCACGCATTTCAAAAATGCTTTTGAATGCCTTGGCCGCTTCTTCAAATACAGTACAGTTATCTTCAGTAAGCAAGTGCTGCGGCAGGTAGGCCACCACCGCATCTTTTGGGCAATGCACATTACCGGTATTGGGCTTGGCCACACCGGCAATAATCTTCATCATGGTAGATTTTCCGGCTCCATTTTTACCCATAAGGGCAATCTTGTCATTTTCGTTTACCACAAAGGATACATCCTTAAAAAGCGTTTCCCCGTTAAACTCTACCCCAATTGAATTAACTGATATCATACTGCTGTTTTTTAGCGGCCGCGAAAGTAGAAAATTGGAGGGAACAAGTTAGTACTGATAGACCATAGTCAACAGTTCACAGTTTGAATTATGTTTTATAAACTGCAAATTGAAATTCGCCAACTCACTTACGGTCTTATGATGTGAATCCAATCGTGTTTTAGCACTTCCTTATTGCGCCAGTGGTAGCTTAGCTGAAAGATGTAAACACCATCCAGTGCCTTTTCACCATTGCGCAGGGTACCGTCCCAATCATTACGGTAAGGAGCGGCCTCATAAATCATTTCGCCCCAGCGGTTGAATACCTTAAGGCTGTTATCTGCCGGTAGGTTCACTATTTCAAAATATTCATTAAGCTCATCTCCATTAGGGGTAAAACTATTGGGGATGTACACCTCAGGCTCTTCACAATCGTTTTGTTCTATTTGGGTGGTGGCGGTAAGGGTATCGCATTTGGTGATTACCGTGAGTTTAGCAGTACCCCCTTCGTAAAAGGTAGAGGTATTAGATTTGGAACCATTATTCCAGCTATAATCTGCACCTGTAATTTCATTGGCAATAAGCTCCACATACTTACCCCGGCAAAGCACCGTATCGGTGGGCAAGCCCAAATCTTCTTTGGGATAATGATTTATAACAACAGTGTCCACAAGGGTATCACAGGCGGTAAAGCTTTTCACCCAGTGAGGGCCTTCAATACTTAAAGTAGCGGTGTTACCATTATTGCCATTGCTCCATTGGTGGCTTACGCCAGATTGGGTAGGCACCTGGAAGGTTATGAATTCACCTTCACAAATAGTAGTGTCTTTAGATAAGTTGGTTTGGTAAGTAGGGTAATAATCTACCACTATGGTATCATATTGTTTCCAGCGATTGTTATACGCTACCTCCACCCAATAGGTTCCGGGGCTGCCTACGGTAATGGAGCTATCAGTGGCACCCGTGCTCCACCTAAAGGTTTTATTGGCCTGTATTTTAAAAGTGTTGGTATGGCTGGCGTGCAGCGTTAGGCTATCCATGGGGCACAGCGTGGTATCGGCTGGTAAGTTTACCGCAAATATTGAATCTGTGGATTTATAGAGGTAAACCGCATCAAAGAAGTAATCGTCCGGGATTCTTAACGTTGCCATTGCAGATGTTAGCTGAGTGTCTATTGGAGTGGGGTTTAATGAAACCGGTTTAGGGCCATTCAAATTGTAGTTTTTAAAATTCCCGATAGTCAAGAATTCCTCACCACCTAGAGCGGTAAAAGAACCTTTGATATGCGTCCATCTAGAATAATCATGTTTCGTGTTGTAAACACTGTCCATAGCCTTTACCTGGGGCGAAATATTTTGTGTCCTAAAGTCAGAATATCTGAATGTATCCTGACTAACAAATGCACCTATATCTTTAGTAGTATATGCACTTCTGGCCCTTCGCACTGTGTAAAACTCAATTACATAATCCTCACCTGCCACAAGGGGCTGGGTTAATTTGGTTTCCAAAAAATTGCGGGTATAATCTAATTGCGTTGTGGCTATATGAGAGACTAGTGTAAAGCTCGATTTTGGCCCACATGGTGTTGCGTTAAATACATATTGATAATCAACAAAAGGACGAAACTTAATAGTGTCTAATAATCGTAAACCTACATAACCATCGCCCTCAACAGGTTTTGGAAAGTAAGTTGCAATATGTTGTGTCACGCAGCCCTGAGCAGCATAGGGTATTGGCACAATACTATCAACAGGTGTTGTAGGGCAGTTGATGTGATGAGCGACATAATATTTTGTTCTACGACTTTGCACTGATGGGTAACCTATTCCTGAGGCGGTAAACCAGTGATTAAACTGATCTACATAGTCATTGGAAGGACTATAAGTGCCAGTAAAAGGAGCCCAAGCCCATTGCGAATTTTCCCTCCTATCAAGACATCCTTTAAAACTTGAAAAATCATGGTTTAAAACCAAATTCTGGGCACCCAATATTTGAGTACCCAGAATAAAGAAAAGAATGTATAGATGTTTGATGCGCAACACTTAGGAATTTGCAACCATAATTAAACGTTAGTTTTTTAACGGTGCTCTAAAATAATAAACTAAATCGATCTGCCTCCGATTATTCCTACGCCAAAGGACAAGAATCATTAAGTTACATGCTTTAAGTCGATTATTACTTCACGGTATTATTTAAGTTGAATCCATAACTCCACCCCATTGCCTATTTTTGCCATCCTCAAAACACCTCTGAAAATGCAAAGACATACCACCCTCGGTGAGTTTATCATCAAAAATCAAAAGGATTTTCCATACGCCAAGGGCGAACTAAGTGCGCTTTTAAGCAGCATACGCCTTGCCGGAAAAATGGTAAACCAGGAGATAAACAAAGCGGGACTGGCCAATATACTTGGCGCTGCTGGTAATGAAAACGTGCAGGGTGAAGATCAGATGAAACTGGACGTCCTCGCCAATGATCTTTTCATCAGTACGCTGCAAAGCCGTGGTGAAATTTGTGGTATTGGTAGCGAGGAAATGGATGACTTTGTTTCGTTTAACGAGGAAATTCACAAGGATGCTAAATATGTGGTATTGATTGACCCACTTGATGGTTCGTCCAATATTGATGTAAACGTTTCTGTAGGTACTATTTTCAGCATTTACCGTAGGATAAGCAAGCCGGGAACTCCTGCTGTGCTTGAGGATTTTCTTCAGCCGGGAAACAAACAGGTGGCTGCCGGCTATTTAATATTTGGAACCTCAACCATGTTGGTATTTACTACTGGTAATGGCGTTAATGGTTTTACATACGATCCGGGTATAGGCTCATTCTTCCTATCGCATCCAAAAATGCAAATTCCGGATGATGGTAAAATTTATTCCATCAATGAGGGTAATTATGTGCACTTCCCGCAAGGAGTAAAAAAATACATAAAGTGGTGCCAGGAGCTGGACACAAATACTAACCGCCCATTTACTTCACGTTATATTGGCTCGCTTGTAGCTGATTTTCACCGAAACTTACTG
>CAXBJE010000390.1:0-3668 GCA_963975525.1 uncultured Owenweeksia sp.
TTAATAGATGTTTAGTTTTGTCTTTACAATTTTTCCTTCCCCTCAAAACTCCAATGGGTTGTCTGTCTATTTAGCAACAAAATATTCGGATGAAAGAGATTGTATGCTAACATGAGGCCTATCTTGACCTAACATATATACGGGAATTTTTAAATAGGCAACATCCATTTTTTATCTTAGGCTAATAGCCTTTAGCTATATAGTAAGGGTTATTTCCGATGGTATTTTGAATTTCATGGGGTTATAAATTCATAGTTTTAGTATCTCTTAAAACAGATGTAAAATTCTTATTACCAACACTTAAATCAATACTACTATGGACGACAATAAAGGTAAAGCTTGGGAGACCAATGAATCAACAGCAAAATGCCCATTTATGGGCGGAGTGATTAACAAAACAGCCGGTAGCGGAAGAACTAACAGGGATTGGTGGCCCAATTCATTAAACCTAAAAATCCTGCATCAGCATTCACGTCTTTCTAACCCAATGGAGGAAGACTTTGACTATGCCAAAGAATTTAAAAGCCTGGATTTAAAAGCTGTAAAGCAAGACCTATATAATTTAATGACCGACTCCCAGGATTGGTGGCCGGCAGATTACGGCCATTACGGGCCATTCTTTATAAGGATGGCATGGCATAGTGCCGGAACCTATCGCATTGCAGATGGCCGTGGGGGAGGAGGTACCGGTGCACAGCGCTTTGCTCCCCTAAACAGTTGGCCTGATAATGCTAACCTTGATAAAGCCCGCTTACTGTTGTGGCCCATAAAACAGAAGTACGGCAAAAAGATTTCTTGGGCAGATTTGATGATACTTGCAGGAAACTGCGCGCTGGAGTCTATGGGTTTTAAAACCTTTGGTTTTGGTGGTGGTCGCGAAGATGTGTGGGAACCACTGGATGATATTTATTGGGGTTCGGAAGGAGAGTGGCTTGGCAACAAGGAGCGGCATGCTGGGGACGAGTTGGAGAACCCTTTGGCCGCTTCGCACATGGGGCTTATATATGTAAATCCTGAAGGGCCAAATGGCAATCCGGATCCAGTAGAGGCAGCACACCATATACGGGAAACTTTCGGCCGCATGGCGATGAATGACGAGGAAACTGTGGCATTGATTGCCGGAGGCCATAGTTTTGGTAAAACCCATGGTGCCGCCAGTGCCGATGAGTATGTTGGGGTAGAACCTGCGGGAGCTGATATTGCCGAAATGGGTTTTGGTTGGAAAAACTCCTTTGGTAACGGGCATTCTGGAAATACCATTACCAGTGGGCTGGAAGGGGCCTGGACCACAACTCCTACCAAGTGGGGGCACGACTTTTTTAAGCATCTGTTTGAGTACGAATGGGAATTGACCAAAAGCCCGGGAGGAGCGCATCAGTATAAACCAAAGAATGGGGCAGGTGCAGGTACCATTCCTGATGCCTATGACGCAAACAAAAGAAATGCCCCATTCATGCTTACCACGGACCTTTCATTAAGGATGGATCCCGAGTACGAAAAGATTTCAAGGCGATTTTATGAAAACCCCGATGAGTTTGCCGATGCCTTTGCCCGTGCCTGGTACAAACTCACCCATCGAGACATGGGGCCCATTGTACGCTACCTGGGGCCTGAAGTACCGGATGAAGAACTCATTTGGCAAGACCCTATTCCTGCAGTTGACCATGAGTTAATCAACAGCCAGGATATAGCAACCCTTAAAGACAAGATTATAGATTCTGGCCTTACCGTTTCAGAGCTGGTCTCTACCGCTTGGGCATCGGCATCCACCTACCGAAATTCTGATAAAAGAGGAGGGGCCAATGGTGCACGTATCCGCCTTGAGCCACAAAAAAGTTGGGAAGTAAATAAACCAGAACAGTTGTCAAAAGTGCTGAGTAAATTAGAGTCTATCCAAAAAAACTTTAATGACTCACAATCCGGAAGCAAACAAGTTTCTATGGCTGACCTTATTGTATTGGCCGGTTGTGTGGGGGTTGAAAAAGCGGCAAAGGATGCCGGGCATGAAGTAAACGTGCCTTTTACGGCAGGTCGTGCTGATGCCACCCAGGAGCAGACTGATGTTGATGCCTTTAGGGTATTGGAGCCTTATGCCGATGGATTCAGGAATTACTACATAAAGCAGGAAAATGTAAAGACATCTCCTGAGCAGATGCTGATAGACAAGGCACAGCTTATGACCCTCACCGCACCCGAGCTTACCGTTTTAATGGGCGGAATGCGGGCCATTAACACCAATTATGATGGTTCAGATTGCGGGATACTCACTAAAAAGAATGGAGCTTTAACCAATGATTTTTTTAAAAATCTGTTGGATATGAATACTACTTGGAGAGCTACTTCTGACAGTCAATTGGAATTTGAAGGCCGAGACCGCAAAACGGGAGAAGTAAAATGGAAAGCTTGCCGAGTGGATCTCATTTTCGGTTCCAACTCAGAATTACGCGCCCTTGCTGAGGTATATGCCACAGCAGATGCCGAAGCCAAGTTTGTAAGAGACTTTGTAAAGGTTTGGGACAAAGTGATGAATTTGGACAGGTTTGATTTGAAATAATTTTGGGTTCGATCTCAAATGGAAAAGCGATCTGGAAACGGGTCGCTTTTTTTGTGTAATCGTTTAAACCGAATTCTCAGTCACTTTGAGTGTTACATTCTGCTGTAAAGCAAGAAGAAAATGTATTGAAGATTGTGTGACAAGACATCCCTTCGATTCAGCCAACAATCTGTTAGTATGTTAGTTTAACGAAACCCCAAAGCCTTTAAGCACCAAACTATCAAGCTCTGCAAGATCAGATAATAATTCCAGGTGTATTTCTGATAATGCCGATTCAGATTTACAGTTTATCAAAAGCTTTTTCAATTCCACCATTCTAAAGTAAAATGATGGAGATTGTAATTCCAACTTAAGGAGAGCAATCCTTTTCTCCAGAGAAGCCTTTCTTTGTTTTACAACCAAAACCATATCTACCGCCAAGTTAAACGCCAGTTCCTTTTCCTCTACGGAAGTTAAAAGTTCGCATTTGAATTTGACACATTGCTTTGGCCTGTTGGCATAAATGGTACAACCATCACAATAGTTACTGCAGGGTTGAAGAAAAAACCCATTGCCATTTTCATCCTCTATATCCATCAACTTTTTCACTGCAGGTAACTCCTCATTGTCGAGCTCCACAAAACCAATTAATGTACCGTCACAGCATAGCCCGCAAGACAAGCAAATATTTGATGAATCGTCCATAGTTATTGATTTTAAACACTATTAAATGGGCCAGAACAGAGAGTTTTACTCTGTCTTCTTCTGCTCTAATCTATTCATCTCCTTTATTCGCTCTTGCCTCTTTTCAGTAGCCTCACGCTCTTTTTTCTTCTTTTTAGCAAGTAGGTTGTTGTGCTTCATTTTATCTCCGGCTTTCTTTCCTATTTTACTTTTGGCCATAGTTACACCATTGCTTTGGTGCTGCAAAACTAGGCTATTGAGAATGGGGAAATGAAATGCGTTTTTTGCAAGTTGATTACGTACCGATGCGAATTTGCCTTGGATTGTCACTTTGTATAACCGGGTGGGGTTGTATTGGAGGAACCATCAAAAACAAAAAAGCCCAATCATTTCTGATCGGGCTTTTGTTGTGGTGCCTCCAGGAATCGAACCAGGGACACATGGATTTTCA
>CAXBJE010000391.1:0-3666 GCA_963975525.1 uncultured Owenweeksia sp.
ATGCATTTTACTTAAATCGCAATGCCTAAGAAAGTGCAATTCTACGTTTAAAGATTCCCCTTACATTTTATGTCATTTTGGAATTGGGTAAGCCTCAACACCATGGTTACCAAATTTTAGACAGAAGCGCAAAATCGTGGTGTTAGTCCTCAACGGTTTACAGAAGTGATTTTCCACTTGTACGCAAATGGTCATCGTACGCGATAAAAAATAATTGAAAATTCTTTTGTCTAAAAAAGAGGTGTCCAAAGCACTGAAAACCAAACCTCATTTTTTTTAGCTCTTCTCAAATTACGTTTGGGCCATGGCATGCCAATAAGGCTATCAGGGAATAATTCCTACAACAAAACCTTAAAACCACCCTATGTTTGGTAAAGCAGAAAGGAACATATCAAAACGTTCATCTGCACTGAATTCACACCAACTCAAAGACTTCAGTAAACTCATAACTTGAAAACTCGCTTACTACTCTCTCAAAAAAGGACCGGTCTACTCCCGGTCCTTTTTTATTTGTCCACACCCTCCATTATCCAATCCTCCATTTCAGTGTGCTCGCTTTCTCCGTGCAAAACGGAAATATCACCGGTAGATTCAAAAACCACCGCCTTTACCTGATCGCGATGAAGTACGTTGGCTTCTCTTAACTTCCCCTTAAGGTCGGTCAGGGTAACTTTAGCTTTTTTAAGATTCTTATCCAGTACCTCATTACCGTCCATCAACAGTAATGGTTTGTTGTCTACCAATTGCTGAATAAAATTGTAATTGCGTAAACCAGCCACCAGCATTTGTAAAACATACAGCGAAGCCAAACCTACCAAGCCCTGAATAAGACTCACGCTCTTGGACAGAATCACAGAAGCCACAATGGAGCCCAAGGCAATGGTAACACCAAAATCAAAACTGCTCATTTTAGAAAAGCTGCGCTTACCTGCCAAGCGTGTAAAAAGCACCATGGCGGCATAAATTATTATGGCAGTTACGGCCACAGGCCAAATATCTTTCGGAAGACTTTCGAACCACTTATTCATGGTAGTAAGTTTTTTGTTTGAAGTGATAATCTTAAAATCGCTAAGATGTTCGAACTGGAACTGTCGTTTTATGGAATATCAATATTATCCCGAAAAACAGAGATCTTAAATTAACAACACGGGCAACTCATTTTACCAAGTAATACTTAAAATGAAAGTATTACAAGCTATGAAGATGGGGTGTTATTCTTCGTCCTTATCTTTCCGTAAATGCGCCTGCACCATCCTAAGTTTGCCATAGCTATACTTGCCATCAAAACTATTATGCACTTCGGTAAGGCTTAAATTACCCGTAAAACCGGTGACCATTTCCGCTATTTCCTTTTTTGAGATAAAGGAGTCAATATTAATTTCACCCTCCTTGATGCCACGCGCCAAATGGCTTTCAATAGTGCTTTCTGCCAATTCGCGTTTTTTGGCTACTTCCTCTGGCGTTAATCCTTCCTTTATCAGCTTATAGGTTTCCAGATAAGTTTCGCCTTTTACCTTTTTCTTTTTGCGCTTACGACCTGTTTTGGTATCAAAGTTTTTGGGGTTGTCCTTTATGTGCTGCTCCACCTCTTTTTGCATAGCCTCCCGGTGGGCCTTGCGGGAAGTTGTTAAATCGGGCTGTCTGGCTATCTCTTTACCTTCAATTATGCATTGGCATAAAAAGGAAACCTTTTGCACCTGCATTATCTGCACCGAAATCAACTGATCCACTTCCTCCAATGCATTTACATAGGTTTTGGTTTTACTAAACTGTTTTACCTCCTCAATATGAATCAGCAATTCCTTTAAGCGCTTATAGAGGAAATCCAGATAATAGGCACTCCCCTTTTCAATCCGCTGGCGTAAAGGCTCCATTTCCCGCTTTTGCAACAGACGGCTTAGCTGGCTTCTAAACTTTTGGGTGTTTTGGCTTTCGCCAGAAATGGCCTCACGCAGGTTATTGAGCGCAGATTGCATTTCAGCATCTTCAAACTCCATTTTGCCCGCCACCTTTTGTTGTACATACTCAATCTGCTTTACCACATTCTCAAAATCAAAAGTGTGATATAGTAGTTCATGGAGATAGCGGCTTTGCTCCTGTTGTAATTGCCCGGGCAGCTCCTCCCCTTTATTCCTATCCTGCGAAAAGCGAATAACCTGCGCATCGCTGCTTATTACCGAATCGGAGATTTTAGTCCGTAAAACCAGCCCATCTAATGATCGTAGGCGCGAAAGAGCCACATATACCTGCCCGGGCGCAAATGCCTGCCCAACATCAATCACGGCCTTGTCAAAGGTTAAACCCTGACTTTTATGCACCGTAATGGCCCAAGCCAGCCTAATGGGGTATTGCCGGAAGGTGCCAATTACATCCTCTTCTAGCTCCTTGGTAGATTCGTTTACCTGATACTTTTTGTTTTCCCATTCATGGCGATCCAGCCAATAGTCGTCATTACCTTCCATGCTGATGCAAATGCCATCATCCTTCAACTCCTTTATCTGCGCCAGCTTACCATTGTAGAAAGATTTGCTTTCTGAGATATCATTTTTCACAAACATCACTTGCGCTCCGACCCTCAACTCTAAACTTTGTGGCAGCGGAAACAGGTTTTCGGGAAAGTCCTTGTCCACCTCAGCCTCATAAAAAAAGGATGGGCCATCCAGCTTATCCAGTGCTTCCCTATTCAGCTTATCCGCCTGATAATTATGAGTGGTTAAGGTAATTACCCCTTCCTCTGCCTGATATCCTTCCTGATAATGCTCATTAAGGGCCGCCAAATCCTCAGCCGTACATCTGTCATCCCGCAAGGCATTCAGCAGATTAATAAAACGGTCATCGCTTTGGCGGAATATCTTGTCCAGCTCTATATAGGTGAAGCCCGCTTCGCGTAAAGCCTGAGCTTCAAAAAAGTGCGGGCTGGCATAAAACTGCTTCAGGTAATTCCATTCATGATCTTTTACAATAGGCGGAAGCTGGTATAAGTCGCCAATCATCAGCAACTGCACTCCCCCAAATGGTCGGCTATAATCGCCCTTAACCGAACGGAGCCTGTAGTCAATAGCATCCAATAAATCTGCCCTGAGCATACTCACCTCATCAATAATGAGGAGGTCGATATTGCGGAGCACCTTTTTTCGTGGGCTGTTTAAAGAGTGGCGAATAGCCAATTCCTTACGGGTATAAAAGTTAGCCTGAAGCGAACCCTCCAAATTGGCTGGCTGTGGCAGATAAGACCCAAACGGCAACAAAAATTGCGAATGAATGGTAACCCCTTTAGCATTAAGTGCGGCAATTCCGGTGGGCGCCACCACCACAAAGTTTTTATGGGTGGCTTTCGCCAGATTGTGCAGAAATGTTGTTTTCCCTGTACCTGCCTTTCCCGTAAGGAAAATGTGGCTGGCCGTGGAGTTTACAAATTGAGCAGCGATTTCTAGTTTGGAGGACATTGACATTGGTGCTTAAAAAATGAAAGGTAGAAATTGAATTAAAGAGCCACAAACCTTAGGTAGTGCTCTAAAAAAACATCGTACAACCGCCAGTGGCCTTCATCCTTTATGATAAACTGCTTACTGGAAAGAGCATTGATAACGCGCCTCATGCTGCTCGCGTTAGAGATTCCTGCTTCTCTCAAAAAAGGGGCGCCAGTGGTTTCCTTTACCATCCCCA
>CAXBJE010000392.1:0-3658 GCA_963975525.1 uncultured Owenweeksia sp.
CTGTCAAGACATACAGCGTTGAGGTTAGTTTCCACTCCTGTAAACCCCTCATCACCTCCAAAATGGGTGCTTTCTAAAATGCTTAGACTAGAGTCAATTTTCAATCGATCCAGTCCTTTTTCGGTGCCCACCCAAATGTTGTTTTCAGCATCAGCTATTAACTGATAAATATTAACGGAACTTAGGTTTGTGGAAGGAATACTTTGAATTTTTAACGATTCCCTGTAAAGAGGAAGAGCATTTAGCCCACCGGTGCCACCAATCCAAAGATTACCAAACTGGTCTTCGGTTAAAGAGCGTATATCATCCGAGGCCAGGCCATCTAATTTTGAGAAGTATTGTACCGTTGAATCGTTCTCAAAAACGCCTACTCCACTGGTTTGATTGGCAAACCAAACTCTGTCCAGCTTATCAATATGCACCTGTATCACCCTATTGCTTTTTAGGTAATTGGAGGTGTTGTACTTAGTCATTGAAAAGCCACCCTCCGTAGGATGCGTTTTGTGAATCAGCGTAATGCCTCCGCCCGCACTTGCCACCCAAATTCTGCCCCTGGAGTCTTCGTCTATGCTTTTTACAAAATTGCCTGCAAGGCCATGTTTTTCATTATAAACTATAAAAGTGTCACCATCATATTGGGCTAATCCTTTGCCATCAATGCCCAGCCAAATAAGGCTGTCGGAGTCCACAAAAACGGTTCTTATTTTATCATCCACAAAATTGGAATCGCTACCAAAACGTGTAAAAGTGTTGTCACTAAGTTTATTTATGCCGCCACCTGTGGCCCCTACCCACAAATTATTGTTGTGACCTGCCGCTACCGAGTATATGTAGTTGCCGGGTAGCCCATTTCCTTTTCCATATTTCTCAAATTGTTGCCCGGCATACTTGCTTACTCCGCCACCTGAAGTGCCAATCCAATAGTTTCCCCAGCGGTCGTTCAACAGGCTGCGGGCGTGGTTATTGGCCAATCCATCTTTTTCGGTGAGAAAAACATGGCTACTATCAGCAGGATTAAACTTGCACAGGCCCTTTTCTTGTGTTGTTATCCAAACCAAACCTTGTTCATCACAAAGAATGGAAAACACGGCTGTGCCGGTCAGTCCGGTTAGGGAGTTTACATCCGCTATACCCGATGATGTTATTAGGTTTAAGCCCTTTCCATAGCTCCCAATCCAAATGTTGCCAGCATTATCGGAGCCAATACTTTGGCTTAAATTGCTTACCAGACCATTTTTGGTGGATAGATGCTCGGTGTTCTTCCCATCCAAAATGTAGGTGCCATTATTGGTTCCAACCCAAATACGCGCATCACTGGTTTCTTCAATAAAATTTATCGCTATACCCTTATCAGGAAATGAACTTGGTTTAAAGGGAATGAATTCATTTTCGTCCTTTCTGAAAATCCCTGAATTGGTGCCTAACCAAATTTGGTTTTTACGGTCTTCCAATATGCAGGTAATGGCGAACTTCTCTCCTGGTAACGGATGGGTCTTTATTTTTTTACCATCAAATGTGGCAAGGCCATTTTTGGTGCCTATCCAAAGCATACCCTTATTATCTTCCGCTAAACTCAGAATATAGTTACTGGGCAGTCCATCTGCCGAGGTGTAGGTTTTAAACTCAAATCCATTAAAAGCACTCAGGCCACCTCCGTTGGTTCCCATCCAAATGTAGCCACATTGATCTTCACAAAGCGCAAAAACCTGCGATTGGGGAAGACCTTCATTTAAGGTATAATTGGTGAAATGAAACTGTTGCCCCAGCGCGCTTGCAGTGAGGCTAAGTAGTATTAATAGTGTTTTTAGCTTGTTCAAAAACGGGAGATAAGATTGGCGTAAATGTAACATCAATTGAGGACAGAGGGTGTTGAAATGGGATTTGCATTTTACCGAAATAAAAATGCATTTAATCTAAAAATCAATCAACTAAAACTTTTGATTGTGCAGATTCGCTACTGAAACTCTAAACTCCTCTCGTCATGAAAACAGAAAAAATGAAATGCCTGCGCCTTGAATTACAATCGGATACGTCCATTTCTTCAATGTATTTAATTTTTCAAACGCATTTTGCCATGTATTCCTATTTACAAGATCAGGGCTATTCGTTAGAAATATACCAACCTTTAGGAGCTGACCGTTTTAGTGAAAACGGTGTAATTTATATAAAAACCAATCATCAGGGATTTTTTGAATCGTGCTTAAAAAATTATGCTCACGATTTTAATATTTCAGGGATGGATCCAAACTTTGAACCAGCAGGAAGTCACGGACTTATGTTCGGAACATATGATTCATTTCAACAATCTATAGGTATTAGTTAACCCCATTAACTACGTTGCTGCTTGAATAGTCGATTGCCATTCGTGGCGGTCGGCTATTTTTTTGTTTAAATCATTTCATTTTTGCTATTCTGATAAAATAGTTATGAAGCCTGTAGTGCACGGAAAAAGCCATTACTTGATAGGTTTCCCCTAAATTCGCACACCCAAAATCAGGAGACCAAAATGGAGTACAATTTTCGCGAGATAGAACAAAAGTGGCAGAAATACTGGGCAGAAAATCAAACATTCAAAGCCGAGGATAATTCATCAAAACCCAAATATTATGTTTTGGATATGTTTCCGTACCCATCAGGGGCCGGGCTGCATGTAGGTCATCCACTGGGTTATATTGCTTCTGATATTGTTTCGCGCTACAAGCGCCATAAGGGTTTTAACGTTTTGCACCCCATGGGTTACGATTCCTTCGGCCTTCCCGCAGAGCAATATGCTATCCAAACTGGGCAACACCCTGCGGTAACTACAGAAGAAAATATTGCCCGTTATCGCAGTCAGCTTGATAAAATTGGCTTTTCATTCGATTGGTCTCGTGAGGTTAGAACTTCCGATCCTGATTTTTATAAATGGACGCAATGGATTTTTCTTCAGCTTTTTAATAGCTGGTATAACATAGAAAACCAAAGGGCCGAACCAATTGCTGAATTGGTTACTCGTTTTTCAAATCATGGCACTGAAGGGACTTTGGCCCATTGTGGAGAGGACCTGAGTTTTACCCCTGAGGAATGGGCGGGTTATGATGATCAGCTTCAGGAAAAAATATTGCAGAATTACCGTCTTGCTTACCGCGATGAGTCCACGGTAAACTGGTGCCCTGAGTTGGGTACCGTTTTGGCAAATGATGAAGTAAAGGATGGTTTGAGTGAAAGAGGAGGTTATCCGGTAATCCAAAAGAAAATGTTGCAATGGAGTATGCGTATTTCAGCATATTCACAAAGATTGCTTGATGGGCTGGATACTATTGATTGGCCTGAATCCTTAAAGGAATCACAAAGAAATTGGATTGGCCGTTCGGAGGGTGCTTCTGTTCATTTCCCGATAAAGGATTCTAAAGATAAAATTGAGGTTTTTACAACTCGCCCGGATACCATTTTTGGTGTAAGCTTTATGGTGCTTGCGCCTGAGCATCCTTTAGTAGATGTGCTCACCACAGAAATGTACAAGAGCAGTGTTGCAAAATACAAAGAGCAAGCCGGCCGTAAAACGGAGCGCGACCGTATGGCCGATGTAAAAACTGTAAGTGGTCAGTTTACCGGAGCTTATGCCCTTCATCCTTTTTCAGGAAATGAGATTCCTATTTGGATAGGAGACTATGTTTTG
>CAXBJE010000393.1:0-3654 GCA_963975525.1 uncultured Owenweeksia sp.
ATGCCTTTACTCATACTTCTCAATGTACTGTAAAAATCTGCTCATACGGCCCTTGGTGCCTATAGTATAAGTAAATGGTGGCAGGCCTTTGGCCTCGTTTCTACGCTTGCTCAAATCTGTTTCTTTAATGATATCCATTACAGCATCTTCGTTGGTGTACACGGAAAGGATGTTTCGTTTATACTCAAAGAAAAACTGCGTGCTGCGATCTGGCTCCAGGTAAATGTAAATCTCATCTCCCCTTCGCTTTCGCTGGATTTCTATAAAACCCTCCATCTTCTTGTTCACGGCATTTTCTCCCAGGGTCCCAATACCCACTTTACCCTCCGAAAGGAATGAAACCGCCTCAGGCGTCCATTTCATTTTTATCTGCGAAAAGGTCATGGTGCTTTGCATTTCCTTGGGGAATTTCTCCGGGGCACCATAATCCTCTACATCTTTTTCAAAGCTCTTTCTATCCTTTGGTTTCAGGAGCTCATTCAAGGCGGTTTTAAATGCCGGCCTGGCCAAATCTGTTCCTTCCAACAAGGTTTCCTTATTGAGGCGTATGGCCATTTGTTTAAGGATATCATTACTGAAGAAGTAATCCAGCGCCAACACCATATCCATCTCCATATTATCATTATTGAGGTTATAGTCAATAGTCCCCCAACTCCTCATCACCATCTGGCTCTTGCCATCGCCAAGGCTCATTTCACCATCACCATGCATTATGCAGGTGTTACTATTAAAGGAGAGAATGTTGCCCTTTGCAGTAGGATCCTGTAGCTTTTCAGCCGAAGTAATAATGTAGCTTGCCGAGGCTTCATCAAACAGAAGTTTACCATTGGCAAAAAACATCTGCTTATCGGCTGGTCGTACATTTTTAGATAAGAAAGCTGCATAACCCCCAACTGTATCTGCCGAAAGGTAAATACCATTGGCCAGCGTTTTGGTTTTATCATTGGGGTCAACCTCCGGCAAATCAATTATGATATTGGATGGATCAACAATACTCTTAAATGCAAACCAATCCGTAGAGATAGACGGACAACTGGTAAGGATGTGGGTATGCCCATCAAACTCAAGTGCCTTCCTGTCTGCACGTAACTTTACGTGGCCATAGTACGCAAAATACGGGCTCATATAAAAGTCCTGCTCCTGCTTTACATGGGTGGCCCCGATGGTGGTAATGGAGGTATCTACCTTAATCTTGTCAAAGTGAATTGGCCAAGGCGTTCCATCCTGATCCACATACTCATAATCAGCGGAGCCTTCATACTTCTTACGAGAGTATATATCTATAATACCTCCATAAAACTCATGATACTTGGAGGTGCGGTTTGCGGTGATAGTGGCATTATTGAGCGTACGCATATGAGCTTTGGCCTCAATGGCTACATAACCGGTATCAGGGAATATGCTAGCATCGGCCACCTCAATATTGGGTACTTTAAACGATTCCAACAAAGAATTTTCTAAGTAAAACTTGGTATAGCCCGCCTGAAACTGTAGCGAGTCCTGCCGTGGGTGAATAGACACCATTTTGGATGAAGCCTGACTTCCCTTCTTCTGTAAATTAAGTGCCTTTTCAGGAATCAGCCACTTGGCGTAATCCATATAGCAGATGTACTGGTTATCCGGGAAGGTGAAGTACCCGGCTGGATCGTTCAGATAGAAATCTCCTTTTTCCGTATCAAAGTTTACTACCCCATTGGCATTTTGCATGGAGAAACCCCATTCTTTGGTTTCATTGGCACGTACTCTAAAGGCCAGTTTATCCGAAGTAAACTTTCTGTTTTTAAACAGATAATCCTTGGAGCGGGTTTCAGCATTCAGGAACTCCAAAAGGGCATCTCCCCGCAAGGAGGACGGGCTGTGCGCTAAAGTACCTGTGGCTTTCATGCCAATAGCATCGTACATATCAAAGCGGTTGCCTTTGCTGGTGGTGTACATTACATCATTCTTTGGCTCCCAATGCAGACGGATGTCTTTACCCAAAACATGCGGGTTTTCAACACCGGCTGTACTTTCTTCAATTTCATAGTTGGCTGACTCTCCGTTGGCCGAATCCGGGAAGAAGAAAAACTCTTCCGAGGTTGCCACTGAATTTAAATAGTCAATACGTCCATCTCCACGTAGCCCTTCATTACTCAAACGAATAGTACTTGTAAACCTACCCTTGTTGTAGGCCGATAAACCAGAGGGTGGAGTTTCGGTGGTAAACCCTAGTGAATAGTCGGTTTGTACGGTAAGCGTTTGTCGCATATCCGGGAATATACCAGCGCTCACAAAGTTTCCATCAAACTTTAAACCCTGAGTGGTGATGTTATCCAAACTATCAATCTCAAACGGGTCCAGCGTCACAAAAAACTCCTCGCGGTTATACACCCCTTTATGGATGCTCTTTTTATCGTAATACACGTAAGACTCCTTGGCACTGCGGAAAATCGGGTATTCTGTATATCGCTTTTGCCCTGATTTGTTGTGTGGGTCATCAATCAGCAATTCTCCGGTAAGGCCCTGAAGCACTGTTTTTACGTTTCTCAACTCACGCTGTCCAAGTGCATTTGGCTTAAAGCTCTCCACCTTAAATCGCATAGAGTCAATATTCTCCATGTTAATACGGAACTGGTCATAATTGAACTTAAACAGCTCTCCCCAATAGGTAAAGCGCCCCGCTGCAATACGTCCATCAAAATCAAAGTTCAGATTTTCGTGCACCACAATTTTACTGTCTCTCGGAAACAGCCCCACTTTTTGAGAATCACTTAGCGCCACAGCAGAAACTCCAACAATTTCCAAATCATTATTGAGCAAGCTCAACTTGGCATTGCTTCCCTGAGAAAGGTTAGATACAAAGCGGATTACATCATAATCGCGCTTCTTTTCATTATTAAGGATGTACTCAAAAATCTTATCCTGAAACACCGCCTCTCGCTTTTGCAAATCATACTTCACAAATCCGTTTAGCGACATATTCATCATAAAAATATGGGCGTTGCTTTCGTCCATCCGCATATGCTGTGCAACTTGTGCCAAGGTAAATTCATCACGTCCGTAAGCCATTGACATTTCCCTCAGTTCATACAATGGGCTTCTGAGCGACAAGCCGTTTAAAGCAGAAAACCGCTGCCCACGGAAATATTGCTTTGACTCAAAAATCACGGGGCTTTCGGCTCCCATGTTCATATTTCCCATCCGCATAAGTGGTTCGTCAATCTTCCAGGTAAGCACCTCAAAAGTGATGTCCATTTTATGAAAACCATCCGAAAATGGGGTAAGGCCAAGGCCTTCATTTTTACGAATAATGGTCAATTGCTTTTGGTCTGGCAGAAAACGTAGGGTAACCTTTGGGTGATATAAACTGTCCTCACCCATGTAAACACTCACTTCCGTTTCCTCAGATTCCACTTTATCCAAACGAAGTAAAAAGCGCTCTGCCTCGGCATGCACCACCTCACGGCCATCATAGCTGAATCTTAATTTGGCTTTGGTTCCATCAATTCCACCACCGTAAAACTTGGAGCCAATCATACTAAAGCCCCCGGTATAGTCGGCACCTGGCACAATATTTTTTAGGGTAATATCTTTTCGGTAGGAGCTGAATCTTGGGAAGGTTCCACCACGCCCACTTTGGCTGGTAAGCTTTTCTTCAAAATGCCCTAATAGTGG
>CAXBJE010000394.1:0-3651 GCA_963975525.1 uncultured Owenweeksia sp.
ATTAAATGGCAACCTGTTTTTTACCAATGCCAACTGCGGCTGGGTGATCTCTTCGTTCCTCAGAGCTTCCCTGCCTTCCTAGGCATTGGCTGCAACCAGAACACCATCTAATTGAAGGCCGTTTACAAAATTGCTTTGCAATTTGCGGTCAGGCCATTTCTTCATTTGAGGGCTTTGGCTCTTCAGTTAAGGTGCTCAAACCTCTATTTCCCCTTCAAACACGCGGGTTGCAGGACCAATCAGCCAAATATCGGTATAGCCATTACCATTGGCTTTAAACTTCACCTGAAGCTTTCCACCGCTGGTTTCTACGTCAATTATGTTAGATGTTATTTTACCTGAGTGATAACTCGAAATTGCTGCGGCCGTAACTCCTGTTCCACAACTCAAAGTTTCATTTTCCACGCCTCTTTCAAAGGTGCGCATCTCCAGTAACCTGGGAGAAACCTTCACAAAATTCACATTTACGCCTTGCTCATTATATCTTTCGCTATGGCGGATGTCTTTTGCTTTGGCGATAAAATCATCTCCCGGAAGGGTATCAGCAAAAACAATATAATGGGGAGAACCTGTATCCAGAAATAAATCTCCGTTTTGGAGAAGCTCCACTGCTTTTACATTCGTCATTTCAAGGCAAACCTCATCTCTGTCAACAACACCATGGTGTAAGCCATCAATGGCTGTAAAAGCATAGTTCTCCTGAGTCATGCCCAAGTCATACACAAACTGTAAAATACAGCGCCCACCATTGCCACACATGCTGCTTTGGCGACCATCAGAGTTGAAGTACACCATCTTAAAATCATGCTCATCAGAGTCCTCTAAAAGAATAAGGCCATCAGCTCCCACCCCAAACCTGCGCTGACAAATTTTCGCAATTTGAGCCCTGGTCAGCCCTGAAAATTTTTCATCACGATTATCAATCATGATAAAATCATTTCCTGTACCTTGATATTTGTAAAATTGAACTTTCATTAATAAATCAAATTCGTTAAAGTGCTGTTAAAAGCCTTGTCAGGCTGACAATATGAAACTTGTGGAATAGTTATTGAAAAATGGAAATGCAAATTAAAAACGTTTAATAACAATGAGAAACATTGCTAAGATAATCCTTGTATCAGCTTTAGGCGGAGCTCTTACTTTAGGAACCTATAAAATATTTTTTGAGCAACCAAAGGTTGAACAAATTGTGCAAACCGCCCCTACTAATTTTATGCCCACAGGCTTTACCCCTGAGGGAGATGCCAGTTTTACATACGCTGCAGAAAAAACTGTAAATAGTGTGGTACATGTTACCACAGCTGTAGAATCTAACGGTTATGCCGTACAAAGCCCGTTGGATTTATTTTTTGGTACTCCAAGATCATACGCTCCCCGGGTTCAAATGGGTTCAGGCTCGGGTGTTATTATTTCTAAAGACGGCTACATCGTAACCAATAACCATGTGATTGCCAACGCAAAAACCATTAAGGTAAGGTTGAACGATCAAACCGAATATGAAGCGGAAGTGGTAGGCACCGACCCTACTACCGATATTGCCCTGATTAAAGTAAAAACGGATGTAGAGCTGCCTTATCTGGTTTTCAGCAACTCTGATGAAACGCGACTTGGAGAGTGGGTGCTTGCGGTTGGTAATCCGTTTAATCTTACCTCTACCGTAACCGCTGGTATTGTGAGCGCTAAAGGCCGTAACATCGGTATCATAAACGAAAGGGCCGCCATTGAATCCTTTATTCAAACTGATGCCGCGGTAAACCCTGGTAACAGCGGTGGAGCTTTGGTAAACACAAAAGGCGAACTTATTGGCATCAACAGCGCCATCTCTACACATACCGGCTCTTTTGAGGGATACTCCTTTGCCGTACCCTCTAACATTGTACAAAAAGTAGTTCGTGATTTATTAGAGTTCGGAACTATTCAGCGCGCATTTATTGGCGTAAACATATCTGACGTTACACCACTACTTGCCAGCAAACTGGATATAAAAGTGAGCAGCGGAGTGTATGTTGGAGGTGTTACTGAAAATGGTGCTGCCGCAGATGCCGGTATTAAAACGGGCGATGTAATTATATCTGTAGATAATAGAAAGGTTACTAAAAGCAGCGAGCTGCAAGAACTGATAGGAAGAAAACGCCCCGGTGATAAAGTAGAGGTGGTAGTAAACCGCGAAGGCAAGGAAAAAAGCTATAAGGTAGAATTGCGCAATATGGAAGGAACAACGGCTATAGTTAAGCCTAATGAAGCACCAACCTTTATTACTATGCTGGGTGCAGATTTAAAACCTGCAGATAGCAAGTCAAAATCAAGATTGGGCATTGCCTATGGTTTGGAAGTAAAAAATCTCCGCAAAGGAGTGTTAAGCGACTTAGGGATTCCTGAAGGATTTATTATTACAAAAATTAACAGAAAGGAGGTTCACAGCGAAAAGGATGTAACCTCTGCCGTTAAAGGCCTTGTAAAGAACGACCCCGTGGTAATTGAAGGCTACACGCCCGAAGGCCGATCAAAATATTTTGCGTTTGGGTACTAACCCATTTCTTTAACATCAAAGCAGAAAGCCTTCCCATAAAAAGATGTGGGAAGGCTTTCTTTTTTTAACCTTGCAGCTTAATATGGGAGCGCAACTCGAAATAGTAATCTGTACGGAAAGGGGAAGTTTGGAAAACACCTCTAAGCTGTTAGTGTCCACCTTACGGAAATTTGCAGGCAGCTTAAAGAATACACCCATTATAAGTTATCAACCTCGCAAAGGGTTAACGATATCCGAATCCACCAAAAAGTTTTTTGACCTAAATCAGGTGGAGCACCGAGCTATTGTGCTCAATACGGATTTTGTGGATTACCCATTGGCCAATAAGCCATTGGCTTGCGCCTATCACGAGCAAAATTCTCAGGCCGAGACTATACTCTTTCTGGATTCGGATGTTTTGATTTTGAATGAGCCAACACAGTTTTTAGAGTTAGGTGATGCGGATGTAATGCTTAGGCCTGTTGGGTTTAAAAATATTGGTTCCTCCCGCCCCAATGATAAAACCCATTACTACTGGCAAAAGCTTTATGATTTATTCGGGGTAAAAGCCCACCGTATGGTAACCAGCCTGAATGACCAGCAGGAAATTCTTGAGTACTATAACACAGGCCATATACTTTCAAAACGTTCAACGGGTTTATTCAGCCAATGGGCTGAAAACTTTAGGAGAGCCAGTGCGGATGGAGTAGAACCTCCGGAAAGCCACTTCTACCTGGAGCAATCCATCTTTGGAGCCACAGTATCTCAGCTGGAGCTAAATGTAAAGCCGTTTAAAACTCCTTATAATTACCCTGTTCACTTTCTTAAGAACAGGCATAGCCTTGCCAATCATCCGGCATTCATCGCCAACTTTGAAGATATTGTGAGCCTTCATTACCACAAGGTTTTTGATCAACCGGAAGGGAAGGAAATAATGCAAAACAAGTTTTCCAAAACCGAAATAGGATTGGAGATCTCTAAAATGCTGGAGGAACATGGCGTAAGCCAATCCCAATCGGGTATTATTGAACGAATACGTAATGCCTTCAAAAGTCAATAAGTAAAGTACACCATTTTTCACCCCTATCTTTCGATAAGGGTCAGCCCTGCTTGTACCTCTCCACTTTTAACTGAAAATGAGC
>CAXBJE010000395.1:0-3636 GCA_963975525.1 uncultured Owenweeksia sp.
CAATAATAGAAACCAACGTGAGACATTTTTCATCTTAACTACACTTTATAGGTTAGGGACATTATTATGATTCTTTTCCTTCGGCTTCAGCAAACTCTTTAAAGTACACCATAAATTTATAGCTCTGCTTTTTAAAGGCACCTGGCATAAGCCAACCTATAAGCTTCATGGCAAAACTCTTAAACTTAAACTCAGTAGATGAGGTCCACTTTGTAAAATCCTCGGCAGTTGATTCAAAAAAGTTTTCCTGCAAATTCCAAACTCCATGGGCCTCATAAGTTCCGTGAAAACAGTCTGGAAGCTCATTTAGAGTTATGGTTTCAATCATTTCGGTTTCACGTTTCCCCATTTTATAGAGTAATCGAGATTTTGACCCTACTGCACCAGGCTCACCGCTTAGGTGCTCAAACTTCAATAATCCTGGTTGCCATTTGGCCAAATTATCGGGGTTATCAAATAGTTCAATAACTCTGTTGCGAGGAAGCTCAATAATAATACTGTGTGAATATTTCATTGTTGTGCGATTTTGGTATAGCCAAGGTAAAATATTGCATGTTCCAAACCCATCAGAAAATAGAATGCCCGAAAATTTCTTTCCGGGCATTCCTTGTTTATGTGATTACAAAACGCCTACTGTTTAATCACCTTTTGGGTTTTGATGCCCTCTGGTGTTTGTACCATAAATATGTAGATGCCTTCTGCCTGTGCGCTTAAATTCACCTGAACCTGCTTTTCGCTGATCTCTTTTTCAATGATCAACCTACCGGTAAGGTCAAACACTTTTAGTGAGCTGGCACTTTGGTTTTCTAACTCAATAGTATAATACCCCGTACCCGGATTTGGGAATACATTTAGTGAAGTTGATATAGAGTTTACTGGCTCCTCTGGTAATGAAACTTTGTACTCCTTACCCTGATAGTAATAAAGTCCGCCACCATGTGTGCCAACAACCATGTCCAGATAACCGTCATTATCCAGGTCAGCTAAATCTGGGGCAGTTCTCATTCCTGATCCATAGCTTGAAGTTTCTCTAAATGCCGGGGTTTGGTCAAAAAGCATATTGGGTCTTCTTTGTGCCAGCCCCTTAAGTGCCTGCGTACATCCGTGGTCTCTGTCCACAAACTGGCCAAAGGCGCTACAGTTATAACCCATGTCCATCATTTTAACAGGGGCATTGTTATTTACGTTGGCTGATTCCTGAAAGCAAATTTCCACTATGAGGTTAGATTTACCATCCCATAAAAAGCTTTTGTAAAATGAGAAAGGACTCCATCCTTGAGCTATTGCGGTAGCATTAGAGGAGTAAACCTCGGTAAAGCCTCCGGTAGAAAAAGAATTTAGAACAGTATCGGAGGTCATTTTAAGTTTTACAAACATCTTGGCATATAGAGTGCCGTTGTTGGAACTGGTAACATCAAACGAAACTCCATTAAGCAGACCGTGCACCAGCCCAGCGGCTTTCATTTCTGAAGCTCTTAACAGATATTGATTTCTACCTGATTTCTGAATAATCCCGAAAGGAGTTTCGTCAGTAAGCCCCACAGTAATATTACCTGTGCCTACTATTACCTGCAGGTTACTTGGCATATTAGAAACTTGTGTAACACTATCGAATTGGTTTATTCCATTGTCTTCTGATCCAACAAACATGTTAATCAAACCATTTTGCTCAAAAGCCACAGGAACAGCATTTCCGCCACCACCGGTGCCCTTCACATCTATACCTCCGTAGTTGGCACTTTTTAGGGTAAAGATTGGATTGGTTGAAGAAGAGTTTGTGAAATAGTAAACCTTACCCTTTTCGTTTCCAACAAGCAGGTCTAAGTCACCATCCTTATCCATGTCAAATAAATAGGGAGCGGCATTATTACCAACATTTAGGTTAGTTCCTACTGTAGGCCCTGGTAGTGCATTTTGAAATGTGAACGAGGGGCTGCTACTGCTACTGTTTTTAAAGTAATAGAGGTTTCCATTTTGATCGCCAACAATCATATCCAAATCTCCATCTTTATCCAAATCTCCAAAGGCTGGTATGGTACCGGCATTAAGGCCGGGGTAGCTGGAAATGTTTACAAAGTTGGTATCCTGTAAAGTAAATACCGGTTTACTGGCAGTACCAGTGTTTATATAATAATGATAGAAGTGACGGGTGGTAATGCCATCCACAAAAGTGGAATTGTTGGCAACCACAAGGTCTTTTAGGCTATCGCCATTAAGGTCAGCAAAACGAGGAACAGCACCACGGCCCAGATCCATCATAGTGTTTTGCATAAAGTCGTTACGGTTATGCTTAAATATTGGAGTTGTACTAGTGCCATCATTTTTATAAAGCACAATACTCTTTCTATCCTGTGATCCATCTCCTAAATCAGCAGGGGTAATCAATAAATCAGGCTTGCCATCAAAAGTTACATCCTCATAGGTAGCCATGGGGAACTGATAAACATCAATAGATTTATCATAAGTGGGGTACAAGGTATCTTGAGAGGTAAAGTGTGTACTGTCCAAATTTCCACCATTGTACAGGGCAATCATATCGGTATAGCTCACATTCCCTAAAATCATATCCTGTAAAGTGTCTCCATTAAGGTCTAATAATAGAATGGTACTACCGGTATGCAGTGTTTTCTTTTTAAACGGTGTGCAGGAGTTTAGGGCAACTGAGCGGTATATACCACTTTCTATAAAGTGACCCCAGCAGCGTTCTTTAACTTTAAAATCTAAACCACAATTGGCGCGGTTTTCATGAAACTCCATAATAACACCACCATTTTCAAAGGTTACAATGTCCATGTCACCATCCTGGTCAATATCAGCAATTCCGGGAATATCGGCCGAAGTAATAAAAAGGTTATTGGTAGAGGTGGAGCTTGAATAAATGGTTTGAAGTGGGGCATTTGGCGTCATATCCTGAAAGGAAAGTTTTGAGGTGGAAGTGTTCTTCCAAACCCTTACATCACTACCTATATTAAAGAAGATATCTTTTTTGCCATCGCAATTATAGTCTCTCAGCAACATCCACGAAAGTGCTTTAGGAAATGCACCGGCATACTGTGGAGCGTACTTGTAGCTGTTTCCCACTCTAAGGAATGGTAGAACCTGCCTTGTATTACGATCAAAAATCAAAACATCATCAATATTATCAAGGTCTAAGTCTATGGTATTTACCTGCCCGTAATTTACACCACCTGCCCAGGCGTTCAATAATGAGTCACCATTTTGGATCACCTTAACACCATTGGTCTGGGTGAAATCGTAAAGATTGACCGGGTTTTGACCAATGGCCAAAACACTTATGATTGACAATGAGATTGTTGAGAGTAATTTGTTCATATTAGCTGATTAGAGTAACAAAGATATTCGAAAGGAAAAGGCTACGTACACGGGATAAGTTTACGCTCAATATTATTTATTACCTGATGAAAATGACCTGTTGTCGAGTATATGTTTATTCACATTGCTATTTGTAACCTGAAATTCTATATTTGCCGACCATTTTCAGAACCCTTAAAAACTTCCTGCACTAATGCAAAATAAAGGAGTTATTCGATTATTTGCCATTGTATTTGCTTTGGCTTGTGTGTACCAGCTGTCATTTACCTATATCGCTTCTAGCGTAGAAAGTGATGCTGAAGA
>CAXBJE010000396.1:0-3633 GCA_963975525.1 uncultured Owenweeksia sp.
CTGTTGCGTTTATGTTCCTGTAAAAAGTAATCATAGGTTACTTCCGCTCCCCAGTGAGCATCGGTGGCAACTTCATCAATAGTGGGGTTTACGTTGTTCCAAAAGTTATTTGAGTCTACAAAATCAACCGCTTGCCCTGTACTTGTGCCTTGCAAGGCATTGTAGGTTTCAATCCCGCCCCCACGGGTAGCATCTTTAAGTACATATTTAGTGGCGTTTACAGAGTCGGTTATAATATCTCTTAGTCCGTGGTACTTGGTTTGAGCTTGCGCAGTTTTAGACGTGGTGTGGCATTTATGCTCTTCCCAAATAAGATCTCCGGTATGGGCATCAAGGTAAAACGTGCGGTGATCTTCATGGGCTTCAAAATACAAGTCCATTTTGTAGGCCAGCTTGTAGCCGTCACCATTTTGAGAAAATTTGGAGTCAATCCAAACTAATTCGTTTTTAGGATAAAAAGTGGCATTGGGATTTCCCTTTACATCTTTAATAAAGGCTTCCATCTCGGGTAACTCCCAGTAAAACACGGTTGCTCCTGTATAGGCCTTAGCCTTGGTTAGTGCTTGCTCAAAGGTTATTGTTGGCGTTGCTGAGCCTTGCAAACCCTTAACCAATCGTCCATTTGCTCGCGCCAACCGGTTATTGGTGCTGTGTAAAATAAACTGGGCACCTTCCACTTTTACACCATTGTATTCCTGCTGATATCGGGCATGGGTCATTCCCAGCTTATCCTTTTCTGTGCGTATAAGGCTAAAGGAATATTCGGGACTAAAACCCAGGTCAGACTGATAATTTTGAAAAAAGGCACTTGCCTCAACATTTTTGTTGGGATTAAAACTCCACCAGTTTTGACTTGCGTCAGAATGAGCCACCTGATTGATGTTATGCTGCGCTGCTAACAATTGACTGCACAATACGAGTGCAATAGTTTTAAAAATACTATTCATTCAAGAAGTGGGAATTAATTTAAAATTTTAGGGATGCGCAAGATACTGTAAGACAGGGTTCAAAAATGAAATCCTACCGACAGCTTAAAGTTTGATAAATGGAAACTATATTATGGAAAATGCTTACGTTAATGAAGCGATAGTTGGATATTGGCGGCCTTACCATTAGTCTCTTTCTCCGCTCTAATCCTTATCTTTGCCCTCCCAAAAATCTCTTTCGGCCCAGCCGGGAGAGACTTATTTTTTAAGACTTGATGAGCCGTAAAACCGCACTTTTAATATTGGATGGCTGGGGTATTGCCAAAGACCCAACCGTATCTGCCATTGATAAAGCCAACACTCCTTTTGTTGATTCGCTGTACCACAATTATCCCCACTCTCAACTTGAGGCCTCCGGGCTTGCGGTTGGGTTGCCGGAAGGGCAAATGGGTAATAGTGAAGTAGGCCACATGAATTTGGGTGCCGGCCGTGTGGTTTATCAGGATTTAGTAAAAATAAATTTAGCCGTTGAAGATGGCTCACTGGCCAAAGAGCCAGTTTTGGAGGATGCCTTAGGGTATGCCAAAGCAAATCATAAAAAGGTACACCTTATTGGACTCCTGTCTGATGGTGGGGTGCACTCTCACATTAATCACCTTAAGGGGCTTACCTCCGCTGCTGCGGAGAAGGGACTAAAAGATGTATTTGTGCATGTTTTTACAGATGGCCGCGATACTGATCCGAAAGGTGGTTTGGGTTATGTTAAGGATTTGCAATCACACCTTTCTAAAACCACAGGAAGTATAGCCTCTGTGGTTGGCCGCTATTATGCGATGGATCGTGATAAGCGATGGGAACGTGTAAAACTGGCATACGACCTTTTGGTAAACGGAGAAGGTGAAAGGTTTGAATCAGCCGAAAAGGCGATTCAAGCATCGTATGATGCTGGTATAACCGATGAGTTTATAAAGCCTAAGTTAATAACACCCACATCTGTCACGCTGAGCGATAGTCGAAGCGCTGTCACCGCTAGCGGAGTAGAGGGGCCAACAACTATAGCCGATGGCGATGTAGTCATCTGTTTCAACTTCCGTACAGATCGTGGTCGCCAGATTACCCAGGCCCTTACTCAGGAAGACTTTCATGAGCAAAACATGCACAAGCTGAACTTGTACTATGTAACCATGACGAGATACGATGATACCTTTAAGGATATCAAAGTCATCTACGAAAAGGACAATCTAAATGAAACCATGGGTGAGGTTTTGGCGAAAGCCGGAAAAACTCAAATCAGGATAGCCGAAACTGAGAAGTATCCTCACGTAACGTTTTTCTTTTCAGGAGGACGAGAGGAGGTTTTTGAAGGAGAGAGCCGAATGATTTGTCCCTCGCCAAAAGTGGCTACTTATGATTTACAGCCTGAAATGAGTGCTTATGATATCAGGGATAAAATTATTCCTGAACTGGAAAAAGGAGAGGTAGATTTTGTGTGCCTCAACTTTGCTAATCCGGATATGGTAGGTCATACAGGAGTAATGGAGGCTGCAATTAAGGCCTGTGAAACTGTTGATGAATGTACCAAAGCGGTGGTGGAAGCTGGTCTTAAAAATGATTATGCGTTCATTATTATTGCTGATCATGGTAATTCTGATTGTATGGTAAACCCGGATGGGTCGCCAAATACAGCGCATACAACACAGCCGGTGCCTTGCTTTTTGGTGAGCAACTGGTATAATGGTAAAATTGAAAATGGTAAGCTGGGCGATATTGCTCCAACTTTATTGGATTTGATGGAAGTGCAAAAACCAGCTACAATGACTGGAAAATCACTATTGATAAAATAGATTGGTAACGTCTGTCACCCTGAGTGTTTTCTTTTGCTGCGAAGCAAGAGGTAAATGTATCGAAGGGTAAAAAACGAAAAATTAAAGAGAACGACCATTTAGAAAAATGATAAACCAAAGCTCCAAACTTATAGCCGTTGATTTTGACGGAACCATAGTGGAAGACAAATATCCAGGTATTGGTAAGCCCATGATGTTTGCTTTTGAAACTTTAAAAATGCTTCAAAACGATGGCCATCGATTAATCCTTTGGACCTATAGGGCAGGGGATAGATTAAAGGATGCCGTGAAATTTTGCAAGGAAAATGGAGTAGAGTTTTATGCCATAAACTCCAGTTATGATGAAGAGGAGTTTGATATGGAGAAAAGCAGCCGAAAGATTCATGCTGACATTTTTATAGATGACCGTAACTTTGGCGGCTTTCCCGGTTGGGGAGTGATTTACCAAAAGCTAAGTAAAGGTGAAGCCATGCCACAACCCAAGAAAAAGAAAAAAGGTCTGTTTGGATTTTAGTTCTGGCAAATCATAATATGCGGCTTTGGCCTAAACCCTTGTCACCCTGAGCGGAGTCGAAGGGCATTCAAAATATAAAAATTGTAGCTCTAGAAATAGCTCCAGATGATTAAATACAAAACAAGAGAGGAAATAGAAATAATGCGTCAATCGGCCTTAGTGGTAAGCAAAACCCTGGGTATGCTGGCCAGTGAGGTAAAGCCCGGAGCCATTCCCAAGAAATTGGATAAAATGGCCGAGGAGTTTATCCGTGAACAAGGCGCGGAACCTGGTTTTTTAGGCTTATATGGTTGCCCCAGTACCTTGCTTATTTCTACTAATCAAACCGTAGTTCATGGCCTTCCGGTGG
>CAXBJE010000397.1:0-3619 GCA_963975525.1 uncultured Owenweeksia sp.
TATTGGCAGAGCTACGAACAATTACCTGAGTGATTGGCAATCCACCAATTAAGCCCGATAAAATGTTACCAGTGCCCTGGGCAAACAACTCTCTGTTTGTATTGGTTACCCTTTTTTTCGGATCCAACTTATCTGTAGCCTCTACACAAAGCAAAGTCTCCAAACTAGCAACCACAGCAATGGTGGCTCCAATAAGCCAAATCTCTCCGTTAGCTATGTAGCTAAAATCCGGAAACTTGAACTGACCAACAAAATCCCCAAAACTTTCAGGTACCGGCACAGTAACCAAGTGCTCTGCTTTAACAGCCCACTCCGGTGCATATTGCCAGGTAATCAGTTGGTAAACTATACCTGCAACTACTACCACTAGTGGCCCTTGAATAAGTTTAAAAATACTGTGCTTTTTAGATAAAACTACATCCCATAAAATTAGGATGGTCATCGAAATTACACTGACCAACACTGCAGCCGGAGAAATAAAGTCCAGCATCTTTACAAGTTCTGAAAAGGTGTTTTCTCCATCAGGTTGAAAGAAAGCAAGATCTCCTTCATAATCTTTATCATAACCAAAGGCGTGAGGAATTTGCTTAAGGATAATGATGATCCCTATCCCGGTAAGCATTCCTTTAATTACAGATGATGGAAAGTAATACCCAATAATACCGCCCCTTAAGGCACCTATTACTATTTGAATTACCCCTCCTATCACCACAGCAACAAGAAATATTTCGAACGTAGGCAAGGATTGAATGGCGGTAAGTACAATTACTGCTAAGCCCGCAGCCGGACCACTTACACCTAAAGGCGAGTTACTAATGGCTCCCACTACTATACCCCCAATAATACCCGCTATAAGCCCGGCAAATAAAGGCGCACCACTAGCCAATGCTATACCCAAACAAAGTGGCACTGCCACAAAGAATACCACTATACTTGCGGGTAAATCCTGTTTCCAGGTTGAGAAAAAACCTGAGTTAATACTTGTTTTCATGAAAATGTTTTTAATCCCCAGTAGGGAATATGTTTATCAGCAATACACTGACTTTTGAATACTCGAAAAATAAAATCTTAAAATAGAATTGAAGCTACGATCGCAGCTTTTAGTTGATTCTAAAAGTATTCCGGAGGAGGGTTAGGAACATCGCCAAGAAACTCTGAACGAAAAAAACATTGGCGTAACAACTGGGACTGGCCTTCCTCAACAGCTCGAAATGGGGTTACCAAACCGTTGCCATCAATATCGTATTCCTCTTGCCCTAGCTTTACTTGTTTTTCACCATTTTCATTTAATTCATAAAATGGAATACCTGAATTAGCCGTGGCCTGGGGAAGAACACAAGCAGTAAGAAATATTAGGCAGGCCAAGACATACAGGCAATTTTTCAACCCCTGCTTAACCTGAGTAATATGTTCCCTTTTAATTCTCATCCGCGCTTTATATCAATCGCCTTAAAAGTTACATCCAGATAAAATTCTGTTATGGCATCCTCACCAGTTACCTCATCAGTAAGCTTTGGAAGATGTTCAGCAAAATACCGCTGAATATGAGCACCCTCTATTACAGTGGAAACCAACATATGAGGGTACTTATAGTTACCGTTTAACTCAAGTATAACATCACTAACCGTTGCCACAAGTTGCTTATAACCACTAAACACCCCTATTTTGTTTTCATCATCCACCCCTTTATATTGGTATGCTTTTGATGATTCGGCAATCACGATTCGGTTAAGTTTTACCTCATTAATATGAGAAAAATTACTATCCTCATCCACCTGTTCAGTTAACAAGGTTATCGCACGACTCAAACGCTCTCTGGGGTTCAAAATATTAGCCATGCCAAACATAAGTCTGTATTCCATCCACGACCAATACCAATTGGTTAAGTAAAGTAGCAATTTATGTTTACTTTCAAAGTATCTGTAAATTGAGGCTTCTGTGGACTCAATCCGTACAGCAAGTTTTCTAAAAGTAAAAGACTCAAACCCCAGCTCATCCATCAGGTTGATGCCCCCAGTCACAATCTTACGACCCAGTTCGCTTGACTCTGGACTCTTAAGATATATACACTCATTTACCTGTATGCTAAGATTTGGAAGCAACTTGCTAAATCTGGTTATAATTTCTGCAAATATAATAGTATTACTATCAAATTCTCAACTCACAAATATTAAACCTCTGTTAAAGTATGCTAACCAATAAAATCAACTAATGCTTCAAGGTTGGCGATACTTTCTATTTTTACCCCTGACAATTCCCTAACCCATATTGTACTTCTATGAAAATATCAACTTCCTCTTTACTCCTTCTTATAGGCTGCTCTTTTGCATTAGCCCTGTGCGGAGCTACCGTTATTCAGTTTAAACCAGGGCAACTAATTGGTGAACCTCTTTTAAGCGTTGGGCTGTTAGGAGCGCAGTTTTTGAGTGCTGTTCTCATACTCAGGTTTAGCACAATTACCAAAACAGTGTTCTGGAGAATAATAAAATTTCTATTCGGCATAGCTTGTTTAGGAGTAATGTTCAAAATCCTACACTTTGCAGGGGCCAATATTATCCTCCCAGGTGCCTTGCTGGCCATTGCCGTAGTTTACCTAATATGGTTTGTGAAAAAGCCAAAAAGGAGACATTTAGATATTTTAAAATTACTTTGGGTATTATCCGCCCTTACAATAATGTCTCTAATCCTGATCCGGTTTATTGACAGGCAATACTCCTTTATCTCATTACTCTTCTTTTTACTTACGGTTTTAGATTTTATGCTAACCGAAAAACGACTGAGACCTTTTATTAGCTAAACATTTTACAGCTTTATGAAGACTTTCTTAAAATGGTCTATTGGTGCATTCTTTATGCTCAATATTCTTGTGGCAATCCAACTATCAAATGATGATCTTCAAAATGGCAACCTAAAACAAGCACTTATCATACTTGCAGTCGGCTCAATTGGCCTTGGACTTATATTTTATTGGTTAGAAATAAAGTATATGCCCCAGCGAAAAATAAAACTTATGTCTGCCTTAATCAAATTATTTGATGCCAAACCAATTGCACCAAACATTGTCCGGTTCAAGTTAGGGGGTCTTCACTTTTTAGCCGAGGTTTCAGTCCAACTTTCAATAGCTCCAAACTCGGGTGCATTTGAGTCTATAGGTTTTCATGTTGAGCAAGGGCAATACGATAGATTAACACGGATACCAAATTTTAAAAAGAGGCCCGCAAGATGCAATGGCTTGGATACATACCTGGTTTATCAAACCAGCGGCATGTGGCTTAAGCTGGCAAAAAAACGACTGACAAAAAAATTATTCCCTTGATATATTGGTACAATTACCCAACTCCAGTTAAAATTTACACGTCAACTCCGTAAATGGCATTTATGAAAATCAAACTATTATTCCTCAGCTTTATCACAGCCTCCATTGTCTCTTGCAGCAACACCTATAATTGTCCTACTCTAAGACAAGATGAATTTTCAGAATACCTAGGTTAATTTATGAGTTATGGGCCACAGATTTCATTTACTTCTCAAAATGGGGATTCGCTGGGTTTCAATCTAGTCACAAACTTTTCAGATCCCTATACATGCACCAAGGAGGCTAATTCAGGAAAGGATTGTG
>CAXBJE010000398.1:0-3619 GCA_963975525.1 uncultured Owenweeksia sp.
AATAAGCTGTGTTGGTAGTTTCCTTATAAACCCAACCGTATCAGTTAGCAAAAAGGGGAGGTTCTCCAAAACCACTTTTCTTACAGTGGTATCCAATGTGGCAAACAGCTTGTTTTCTGCAAACACCTCAGATTTACTGAGCATATTCATTAATGTAGATTTGCCAACGTTGGTATATCCTACTAATGCCACGCGAATCATGGAACCACGGTTGCCACGCTGTATGGCCATTTGTTTATCAATCTTTTCCAGCTTGGTTTTAAGCAATGAAATCTTGTCGCGGATAATCCTTCTATCCGTTTCAATTTCGCGCTCACCAGGCCCTTTCATTCCAATACCACCCTTTTGCTTACTAAGGTGAGTCCACATATTGGTAAGGCGAGGTAGTAGGTATTGGTATTGTGCCAGCTCTACCTGTGTGCGGGCATAAGAGGTTTGGGCACGGCTTGCAAAAATGTCAAGTATCAGGTTGGTGCGGTCAAGCACTTTACAGTTAAATACCTTTTCAATATTCTTTAACTGCGATGGTGAAAGCTCATCATCAAAAATGGCCAGGTCAATTTCGTTGCTCTTTATGTATTGAGAAATCTCATCAACCTTACCAGAGCCCAAAAGGGTTTTAGGGTTGGGTTTATCAATTTTTTGCCAAAATCGCTTTAGGGTATCAGCACCGGCCGTTTCGGCCAAAAATTCCAGTTCATCTAAATACTCAGAAAGCTTTTCTTCACTCTGGTATTGAGTAACTACTCCGATAAGGATAGCCTTTTCGGCAATATGTGTTGTCTTCTTTTTATTCTCTATCATAAACTAGGAGAGGGCCATACATCCCACGGAATTCTTGATAGCACCAGTACAAGACCGATGGCATAAAAAATCCATAGAGTTTGAAATTTGGCTGCTGCCTCTGTTTTTCTTTTTGCTTTGGAATATCCAATAGTAATAAAGATGATGGCCAGTATCATTACTGAGATGTGCTCAACCGCATAAAGCCTGTGTGTAGCATTTTTCATTACCTCGCCAGACTCCAATGCCGCTTTTACCAAAGGGCTTACAAAGTATAGAACAAGCCCTACCAGCAGTTGCACGTGGGCTAATATCAAAGTGATTAGGGCTAACAACTTATCTGCCTTTTTAAAGTTGCGGCCACCAAAGCGTTTGGCAACAAATACCAATACTGACGCTAAAAGTGCGGCAATAAGTAAATAGGGTAGAAATGAGTGGAGAGGCTTAATTGCTGAGTACATCAAAAATATATTTTGACGCAAATTTACAGTTTAAGTCCATTCAAGCTTTCCTGCTTTCTCTAACTCTTTATTGTTATTGCGAATGTTCTCCAAAGATTGGATCACATAGCTCAGTTTCCTTACCGGTACAAAGCTTAAGTTAAACTTTCGCACCTTTTTAACCCCTTGCTGGGTTATTAGGTGAATGGTAAGTTGCTTTCTAAGGAAGTTTTCACGGAAGTGAAAATCATAAATAATGCGTTTTGGAAATTCATATCGTGTTTGAGCCGCACTTTCAAAAGACCCGAATATCAGTGACTTTGAACGGATATGGATAATCTCATATTCATCCTCATAACTAAAATAGTTAATGCGAATACTGGCTAAAAGAAGGATTAAAGAACCGGCAATTATAGCTGGTATGTGATTGTCAAAGTATTGGCTGATAGATCCGTTTACTTGAGATAGAATCAAATCGGTGAGCAGAATAATTATCAAAAGGGCCAATAGCACCCTCCAGAGTAAGAAGTAACTTTTATTATTTACAATCATTTATTCTTCTGAGTTTTCGTGACGCGAATGTATAAAGTAATAAACGATTTATTGGGGTGTTTGGTTTGGTCTTATAAGATACTTCTTACCATAGCATTGGTAGGGGTTTTGAGAGAAATTGGATTATTCACCTAACGTTGAGTGGGGTGCGTTGGAATAAATTTGGCAAAAAAAAAGCCCCTTGATTTCTCAAGAGGCTGAATTTTAGTTTCGCAAGTTTAATCTACTAAAACCACAAGATACTTAGATGTCTTCCAGAATTTATCAGGATTTGTAATCTCAAGGCTGGTTACTTTATCCTCTGATTTATTCCATTTGTAAGAGTCACTTGGGTGATTACTTACCAGTTTCACATCGTCATCATCAGAATCTAAAGGAATTACCTTCGTTTTTGTGATGTCGATTTTTGTGAAGTATTCTTTATTGAAATCATCAGCTACAGTTTTTGTTCTACCGATACCAATGATACCACCTTTGCGGTCTATGACCTGATTAGCTTCCAGTTCTTTAGAAGTACCAACAGCATAATAGGCCGTGTTTAGGCTTTCAGTTTGTTGCTCAATAACCTTTTGTTGAAGTTTGCTACGAGCACTTACAGTATCCAGCTTAGAGTTAAGCTTAGACATTTCGAAGTTCATAGTGGCAAGGTTTTCTTTAAGTTCCATTACCTGGGCATCTTTAGCCTCAATCTCCTTATTCAGGTTGGCTACAATTTTCTTAAACTTACCTACTTCGTAGCTATATTTTTTAAGATTGTCATTAAGGTCAGTAATCGTCTTTCTGTTTTCGCTTAGCAATTCGTTTATTGCCTCCACATCTCTTAAAACAGACTCACGAATGTTTCCTGACTGCTCAAATCCGCCATCTCTGGCCTCTTCAATACTTTCTTCCTTTTCGCGGATAGTGGCCAGGTTTTCCTGAATTTTTGAAAAGTCGGCAACAAAGCTGTTTATCAGCGAATCTTGTTGTTGGTTTTCAACTGACAATTGTTCGTTTTCAGATTTTAAACGCGCATTGTCTTCCTTTACCTCTTGGTTACAGGCAAATGCAAGCGGAAGAGCAAGCGATGCAAAAATTAACTTTCTCATGGTTTTGAATTTATTAGTGATGCCAAACTATGTTAAAACCATGCCTGTGAAATTCAATTATCGGAAAGATTTCCACAATTCAATATTAGTAGTCTGTAAATCAAACTTTAAGGATTCAAATACCACTTTTTTTAAAGTAATTGTAAAAATGCAGCAGCCATTCATTTTGAAACATACCGGAAGCACTTCCTAACCATTATGAAAGTGTGAGGTACAATTTGATGGGTAAAGCGATGTTAGGATCTGTCCCTTTTGAATTTCTGTATCAGTCCTTTGGTGGAGTTGTCATGCGTGTTTAGATCTACGTCTTCTTCACCAAGTGCTGGCAAAATATTTTTTGCCAGTTGCTTGCCAAGCTCAACTCCCCACTGGTCATACGAGAATATATTCCAGATCATGCCCTGAACAAAAATTTTGTGCTCATAACAGGCCACAAGCTTTCCGAGCGTTTCAGGGTCGGCCACTTTGCCTAATATAGTTGTTGTAGGCCTGTTGCCTTCAAACACTTTAAAGGCAACTTGTTTTTCACTGTTTTCGTCAGATCCGATTTCGGCAATAACTTCTTCCTTGGTTTTGCCGAGCATTAGGGCTTCGGTTTGTGCAAAAAAGTTAGCCATCAATTTATCATGATGATCGCCAAGGTGGTAGTGAGATGTACTAAAGCCAATAAAGTCACACGGAATTAGCTCTGTACCCTGATGTAATAATTGAAAAAATGCATGTTGCCCATTGGTACCGGGTTCACCCCATATTACT
>CAXBJE010000399.1:0-3604 GCA_963975525.1 uncultured Owenweeksia sp.
AGACTTTAAAAATTTCTCCGCTTCCGCGGAATATGACCTCATTTATTTTGATGCCTTTGCCCCTGGCGCCCAACCCAATTTGTGGACTATCAACATTTTTAAGAGAATGTTTGAAAGCCTTAAGACGGGAGGAATTTTAGTAACCTACTGCTCCAAAGGCGATGTACGCAGAAACATGATGGCAGCTGGTTTTGAAGTGGAAAAAATTCCCGGGCCACCGGGAAAAAGGGAAATGGTGAGGGCGAGGAAAGGGCGTAAGGAGTAAGGAGTAAGGAAAGTTGCGAGCTTATGAATTACTCACTGTAGTGATCAATCCACATCAAAGGTGTACCGAAACTTTAAACATTTAACTTTCAACCATTAACTATAACTCTTGAAACCGACAGCTTTCACCATTCGCGTTTTTTGCCTCTTACTCCACCAAGGCCAAATTCTGCTTTCGCGAGAAAACATACATGGTGACTTGTTTACCAAATTTCCTGGTGGAGGATTGGAATTTGGGGAAACTATGATTGACTGTATTAAAAGGGAGTTTATGGAAGAAGTAGGTATTACACTTTCTTCCATTGAGCACTTTTACACCACTGAGGGCTATTTTCCATCGGCCTTTCACAATCCGCCTAAGCAGGTGTTGAGTATATACTATAAGGTCTCTACAGAGGAATTGGATAAAATCAAAACTGAAGATCCCGCTAAGCTCTTTTTATTAAAGGAAAATGAAGACCAAATACTCTACTGGTGCTATTTGGATAACCTAAAGAAGCAAGGCATTGAGTTGCCTATCGACAAAATTGTGGTTGAAAAGCTTTTATCTTAGTGGCAAAAACAGAATATGCCCAAAACATCTGGCGAAATTCCTGCTGAACAACTAGAAGCTTTTGATCGCCTAATTGCCGGTAACAAAGAAATTGAAAGAAAGGGAAAGACCATGCCCTACACCTCATTCAATGGACATATGTTCAGCCATCTTGATAAAACCGGCTCAATGGGATTAAGGCTTGCGCCTGAGGACAGGGATGCATTTATTGAAAGGTACAACACCAAAATATTTGAGCAACACGGAAGGCAAATGAAGGAATATGTTACAGTACCTAACAGTCTGTTATTAGATACGGATAAACTTCTACCATACCTCAACAAGAGTCTGGCTTATATAAAAAGCCTCAAACCAAAACCTGTTAAAAAACCAAAGTAGTTTTTCGGGCAAAAAAAAAATCCCGCCCCAGCAAAGCCAGAACGGGATTAGATTAGTAAGAAACGAGTTTCTTATTTCTTTGCAGTCATGTCAGCAGCAGGAGCAACTTCTTCAGTAGTTGCAGCTTTAGCAGCTTTCATAGCTTTAAGCTCACCACCAATACGGGTAAGTTCAGACTGTACGTTAGAAAGAGTAGTAAATACTTCAGCTTGTTGAGACTTAATTTCTTCAACTTTAGCAGTAGCATCAGCAGCAACAGTTTCAGTACTGTCGTTAGTAGCTACAGCACCTTGGAAGCTAGCAACCATTTCGCTAACCATACCTAAAGTAGCTTTTTGCTCATCCAATACAACTTGGTTAGCAGCAACAGTAGCCATCATAGTGCTATCCATGTTAGTTGAATCCATAGAAGCTTTTACTTCTTCGTTCATCATTACAACCATGTTAAGGGTGTCCATCAACATAGTGCTCATGTTCTGAATGCTATCAGTAGTAGCAGTTACTTCAGCAAAAGCTGAATCAGTGTTGTTGTTTTGGCAGCTAAAGATTAAAGCGCTGGTAGCAAGGGCAATAGTTAAAACTCTTAGGGTTCTCATACCTGTTTTTGTAATTTGTTTTGTTTAAAATTTGTGGGTGATAAACCGACTCTATCACGCGGCAAAACTGATTAAAAAAACAAATGCTGCAACTTTTTGAAAATAATTCTTTCTACCTCATTTACTGATAGTTACAATCACATAGTGCAAAAAGGACAATTTTACTGCTCAAAATTTTTCCCAGAAATTCATTTTTGGCTAAAAAACTTTCACAACCCTTCGATTTTAGAAGTCCAAAGTTTTAAATCATAAGATAACTAAAGCCCCAACCTTCTTTCTACCAGTGCCTTAACTTTCTGATACATTTTTTGAGGACCCCATTTGTGCCAGTCCAAGTCATCCAGTTCACCTCCATATATAAGGTATTGATCCAAACGGTACTGTTTTACCTCATCTCTCAAATGCTTCCTGAAATTAACCAACACTATCCATCCCTCTTCCACCTCATCAAACCACTCCTCATAATAATCGGTATCACCGGCATGCATATTCAAAACATTCTCTCCCACCAAAATATACTTATTGATACCTTGATAGAGCATTGGCTCAATCACATCACGCTTCAAAGTCATAATATCATTATGCAACACATCATTCCACTCACCCATAAACTCAAGTATGGTAAACCCTTGCTCATAATCAGCATATAGTTGCTTAATGAATAAAGTTTCTGCTCCAAAGTTGTCCCATTGCGGGTGGATTACATGGTCATATATCTTATCAGTAAAATAGACCTCACTATTTTGATGCCCGTAAAAAGGTGAGCGCGAATCTTCTGTAGCCAAATACAAATGCCGCCATAAATAATGTGGTTCAAGAGTGTGCATATTTCAAAATCATTCGGCAGATAAAACCAATAAGTTAATTACCTTGTTCACACTGCAACATTAGCGGTTTTAAGTATGGGATACGTAGGTAACTGGAGTAACCTCCAACAAAGAATTGAACAAACAAAAGACAGAATCAAAGCCAAAAAGGAAAGCAGTGAAAACCGAGTGGCCAAAAAAATAGCATTAAATGATGCTGCCAAGAACAGAAAGCGGATGAGCCTTGTTGAGATGCGGAGAAAGGAAATGATTTACATCAGGCTTTTCATCCTAATTATAGTTTCCATTTTAGTTTTACTCTGCTATTATTACTTATGAAAGTACTTATCACTGGAGGCAGCGGCCTTATCGGAAAAGAAATATCACAACAATTACTTACCAAAAATCATGAAGTGGTTTGGCTTACTCGCCACCCAGGTGCAAACCCGCTTGATATAAAAGAGTACCAATGGGATACTGACAAAGGCACCATTGACCTGAATGCCCTACATGGAGTGGATACAATTATTAACCTTGCTGGCGCTCCCATGGCCTCAAGATGGACACCTTCCTATAAAAGTGAAATAATACGCAGTCGGGTAGATTCCATTAGATTGCTTTTCACAACTATTCAGAAAAATAATATTCCTGTAAAGAGTTTTATCTCGGCCAGTGCGGTGGGTTACTACCCTCATGATTATCAAAAGGAGTTTACTGAAGAGTCTGCCCCGGGAAATGATTTTCTATCGCTGGTTTGCCAAAAGTGGGAGCAGGAAGTTCAGCACTTTAAAAGCCTGGGGATTCAGACAGCCAGATGCCGGGTGGGCATTGTATTAAGTGATAAAGGAGGTGCGTTGCCACAAATTGTAAAGCCAATAAAGTTTGGATTTGGATCTCCATTAGGCAATGGAAAACAATGGATGCCCTGGATTCACCTAACGGATGTTGCCGCTATTTTTGTTTTTATAGCCGAAAACGAAAACTTAAGCGGGGTATATAATGCTGTA
>CAXBJE010000400.1:0-3601 GCA_963975525.1 uncultured Owenweeksia sp.
GATCCACTTCGTGAAAAACTACCACAGGCAGAACCTGTAAAAGCAGAGTACATGGCCGAGTACCAGGAAATGATGAAAGAGCTAAAGGTGAAGCTTGATGACATGTCTATTGACAGGCCAAGGAAGAAAGATGTTTTATTGGCGTCTATTCCTGAGTAGTCAGTTCTTCGGTTAGTTTCACATCCTTTATTCGCATTTGCAAACTAATGTTGCCGTTATATTCGTTTTCCTCAAGGTGATAGGCTACAGATAGCGGCTTACCTGATTTTATCAAATCCATTTTATCGGCCATTCCAAATCCTATTCCCGTAAGGGTGATGTTGGTTTTTGGATCTTTTAGAACTACCCTCAGATGCGTTTGATCGGCTCCCACAACTTTACTGTATCCGGTATCTAACAAACCATTCGTAATAAAGGTGGGTGTCATATTTTGAGGGCCAAATGGCGCCATCTGCTGCAGCACTCTGTAGAACTTAAAGTCTAAACTGGCGAAGTCAACCTCGCAATCCACTTCAATTTCAGGAATTAGGTGTTCGGGTAAAATGGAACTTTGAACAGCCTCTTCAAAGCGCTGCCTGAACTCCTCATACCGCTCTTTTTTTAAGGTCATACCCGCAGCATACATATGGCCTCCAAACTGCTCCAATACATCGCTACATTGATCTAAGGCATTGTAAACATCAAAACCTTTAACAGAGCGGGCCGAGCCAGCCAATACGCCATTACTTTCGGTAAATACCACAGTAGGTCGGTAGTGGGTTTCAATTAGTCGAGAGGCCACAATTCCAATCACCCCTTTGTGCCAGGTTTTATCAAACACTACGGTTGATCTACGCTCCACCTCATTCTGCTCAGTAATCATCTCAAGTGCAGAAATAGTAATGTTGCTGTCCAATTCTTTCCGTTCGGTATTATGGTCATTTATGGTTTGAGAAAGTTCTTCAATCACTTTACTGTCTTCTCCCGTAAGGAGATCAACAGCCAGGCGACCATGGGAAATACGACCAGCCGCATTAATACGCGGGCCTATCATAAACACCACATCTGTGATGGTAAGGTTCTTATTTTTCCTTCCTGTAAGCTCAATTAATAACTGAATACCAGCCCGTGGTTTTGAGTTAATGAGTTTAAGTCCGTGGTGAGCCAAAATTTTATTTTCACCCACAATGGGTACTATGTCAGCGCCAATACTTATGGCTAATAAATCCATAGCTGGAAGCCATTCGGTATCCGGTAAGTTCCAGTCTTTACACAACCCCTGAACTAGCTTGAAACCCACTCCACAACCACTAAGTTCATCAAAAGGGTAATTGCAATTTTCTTGCTTTGGATCTAAAACTGCTGCCGCAGGAGGAACAAATTCGCCCGGTCTGTGGTGGTCGCAAATGATAAAGTCAATGCCTTTTTCCTTTGCATAATTTACCTGCTTAATGGCCTTAATGCCGCAATCCAAAGCTATTATTAATGTGATGCCATTGTCCTCCGCATAGTCAATCCCGGCAAGAGAAATACCATAGCCCTCTTTATAGCGGTCTGGTATATAAGTGTCAATATTATCGTAATGCTTTCGCAGAAAGGAATATACCAAGGAAACAGCCGTGGTGCCATCCACATCATAATCGCCATAAATCATTATCCGCTCATTGCTTTCCATAGCGGCATTAATTCTTGCCACGGCCTTATCCATGTTGAGCATTAAAAATGGGTCGTGTAAGTTGCTCAACTGTGGACGAAACCATGCCTTGGCCTCATCAAAAGTGGAAATACCCCTTTGGGCAAGTATGGTGCACAGTGCCGGGTCAATTCCCAGTTTTTCCTGAAGATGATCTACAGTTGTTGAATTGGGATTTAGAATTTGTCTCCAGCGATAGTGCATGAACAGTTGTTTAAAAGCCTTGGCGAAGGAGATATTTTCTCACGCCAAGGGTTACTAAGGTTAATGTGTTTTACTTAGGCTCGTGTAAGGCCAGCATAGGTATGTGCGTATGGTACGCCAGTTTGCTGGTAAGGCTTTGGTGGAACAATCCTTCAAAAAAGCCATAGCGTTTGGTGATGGCCGTAACCAAATCAGCTCCCTTCTTTTCGCAATGATCTAAAATGGCCTTATCGCGATCGCCCTCAGATTTTATTACAGAATAATTATGCGGTACATCGTGAAGAATTTCCTCCAGAAAGTTGCGGTTACCCAAGCCAATGCCGCTGTCGGTTTGCATATGTAAAATTTCGATTGACGCTCCGTAAATCTTCGCAAAGTCACGCAGGCGCTGCATGGGGCGCTCTTTCTTTTTAAGTTCCAGATCAGATGCGAGTACAATCTTTTTGAAGGGCTTTACCACCGATTTTGGGGGAATAACTAAAACCGGTATGTCTATATTTTGAATTACAGATGCGGCATTGGAGCCAATCAAAAACTCCTCAATTCCACTGGCCCCTTTAGTTCCCATTACCACCAACTCTACCTCCTTGGTTTTGGCCATGTCCTTAATCAGGCGAATGGGATTGCCCATACGCACTTCACTTTCATGAGCAACACCGCTAATCTCCAATACATTCTTATTAAAGTGCTTCATGTGGTTATCCGCATTCAGCTTCATTTCTTCCAAAAGACTAGTGGTCATACTATGCTCAGCATACGGCAAATCATAGCCATGTAGTGCCACTAAATGGCCATTGGTACGCTTTACAATATCAATAGCGAATTGGGCTGCTAAGTCAGCATTTTCGGAGAAATCTGTAGGGAGTAAAACCTTCATAACTGATAGTTGAAATTATTTTTTTCGAGTTTGTGCATCAACACAAGCTAAGGTAATCATATTAACGATTTCTCTGACGCTGGCACCCATCTGAAGCACGTGTGCAGGCTTATTTATACCCACTAAAATTGGCCCAAGGGCTTCTACCGATCCAAAGGACTGAAGCATCTTGTAGGTAATGTTTCCGGCAGCCAGGTTTGGGAAAATAAACGTGTTGGGTTTATTCTGCACCAAATCACTAAATGGAAAGGATTCTTTCAGTAATTCGTTGTTCAAAGCAAAGTTGGCCTGCATTTCCCCATCCACAATCATTTCGGGGTAATACTTCCGTAAAATGGCTACCGCCTTTTGCATTTTCTGGGGTTCTAGTCCATCGGATGATCCAAAGTTGCTATAAGATAGCAACGCGATTTTGGGCTTTATCCCAATGCGCTGAATTATGCTAGATGCCTGCAATGCCATCTCCACAATCTCTTCTACAGAAGGGCTTTCATTAATGGTGGTATCCATAAAGAACATAGGACCCTGCTTGGTAAGCATAATGTACATACCGGCAATTTTCTTGGTGCCTACTTCGGCTCCAATTACTTCAAACAGTGGTTTTACAACCTCGCCATATTTTCGGGTAATGCCCGATACAAAGGCATCAGCCTCTCCTGCTTCCAACATAGCTGCTCCAAAGTAGTTTCTATCTCTAACTATTTTGCGGGCATCAAACAAGGTTACCCCTTTGCGTTTTCTTTTCTCGTATAGCACATTGGCATACCGCTCCAGGTACTCAGGACTTTCATAAGTATCTAAAACCTGTAGATCTTCAATACCTAGGTTGTTGTCCTTAATTAGCTTTT
>CAXBJE010000401.1:0-3573 GCA_963975525.1 uncultured Owenweeksia sp.
AGCATAGCCTTTGTAAAACAACCACGCCACAGGGCCAATGCAAATTAGAGACACAGCAATGCTGGTCCATATCATAGGTACATCCATCTTACTATTATTTAAATTTTATTTGAAACAGAAATTCGGCCAAGGGCCGACCAATAAGTAACAGAAGGAATGTTTACCAGAAATGGTGATAGGGAAAAAGCAATTGAAGTGAAGTACGCCTTTGATCAGGTACATAGAAATACCCCAGCAAACTGACCTTGGTTAATCTGCGCGCACTTTGAAGAAAGAAATCGGTGGAAAAAGAAAAGTCAGGGGTTATTTCCCTCGCTGACTCTGAGCCAGTAGAGGGCTCAAGGATAAAAGGTGATGGCGATAAATCCAGTGCCTTGGCAAACTGAACAAAACCATCATTGGAAACAAATGAGTGCTCAACGTTTTGTTGATTAGTGGCCTTTTCGCCAAACGGAGCTACAAGGCACAAAAAAAGCAATAAGAAAGCCGGAACGGCTTTTAGCCAAAATAAACCTAGCTTTCTTATTGCTTTCATAAGTAATCTCTTTTTCAAGAGATTGTTGTTTTATATCCTAGCCCATCTGAGCGTCAAGCTTTCCAGCTAAAACGTTCTTTGGAGCTACACCAACTTGTTTGTCAACAATTTCTCCGTTTTTAAATACCAACAAAGTTGGGATGTTACGGATTCCGAATTTACCAGCCACTTCCTGGTTGCTGTCAACATTTACTTTTCCGATTACAGCTTTACCCTCATACTCGGTTGCCAATTCTTCCACGATTGGTCCTACCATGCGGCATGGTCCACACCACTCTGCCCAAAAGTCAACCAATACTGGTTTGTCTGATTTCATTACTAACTCGTCAAAGTTGGCGTCTGTTAATTCTAAAGCCATTGTTATAGTCTATTATGATTAAAAAATTATTTACAAAACTAATTTAAGCCGTAAGGCACATGCGTCATTTTACTGACTTTACTTATTGAGTGCCACCTGCATATAATCGCGCGAAGATAATTCATCAAGCAACTCCTTGCTTATGGAAACGCCACCATTTCTACGCGGCATCCGCACATTTACCTTCGGCTTTTCGGGGTCAAAGATCATCAAATTAATACGTTTACTGCCCTTATGCTTATCAACTATCCCATTGAGATCATCTATATGTTCTGGAGTTACATCTCCCAAACCTATTTGTATGCCCACCGATTTACCTTCGGCCTCCATTACATCGGGCAAAAGCTTAATGTCCTTTATCTTGGCTTCTATTCGTTCTTCCGCTCCCTGCCAAGGTGTGTAGCGCTTTACAAACCCCTGTATCATCACCATCATGTTGGCTTCCATAAAGGGTTTCACCTTTAGGTATTCATCGCCAAACAAACGGAATTCAAAGTTGCCCGAATAGTCTTCAATGGTAAAAAAGCCAAAGGGTTTTCCATTCTTGCTCATCAGGTGGCGTGCTTCTGTGATAATCCCGCCAACGGTAAACTCCCCTATTTTGGTGAGGTCAGCAAACGTTGCAAACTCATGTGTACAGAGGTATTTCATCTCATACTTAAAATCGTCAAGCGGATGACTACTCAGATAAATACCATTTACATCCTTCTCCTTATTGAGTTTCATAAGGCGGGGCCATTCCTGCACCACAGGCATGGCAGGTTCTGGTAATTCTATTTCCTGGCTTCCGCCAAAAAGGCTTACCTGCGAAGATTCTTCCTGAGCCTTCCAGTTTTGTGCAAAGCGGATGGCCATTTCCAAAAAGGTTTTATCATCCCCTTCTGCATGAAAGAAAACTGAACGGGCGCCACCGCTAAAACCATCAAAAGCACCGCCCAGCGCCAGGTTTTCCAAAGTCTTTTTGTTTACCGCTCGTAAATCAATCCGCTTAAGCAGATCAAAAATGTTTTTGTACGGACCATTTTCCATGCGCTCATTTACTATCGCCATTACAGCATTTTCGCCCACGCCCTTCATCCCGCCAAGGCCAAATCGTACTTCACCTTTTGCGTTTACCGCAAATTTGAATTGTGATTCATTCACATCCGGTCCCAAAACCGGTATACCCATCCGTTTACACTCCTCCATAAAAAAGGTCACCTTTTTTATGTCGCTCATATTGTGAGTAAGTACCGAGGCCATATACTCCTGCGGATAGTTGGCCTTTAAATATCCCGTATGGAAAGCCACCACAGAATAGCAGGTGGAGTGCGATTTGTTAAAGGCATAGGCCGCAAAGGCCTCCCAGTCTTTCCACACTTTTTCAAGGATTACGGCATCGTGGCCACGCTCACTACCCTGCTCGATGAATTTGGGCTTCATCTTATCCAGTACGGCTTTTTGCTTTTTACCCATCGCTTTACGCAGAACATCAGCTTCACCTTTAGTAAAGCCCGCCAGCTTTTGCGACAAAAGCATCACTTGCTCCTGATACACTGTGATACCATAGGTTTCAGCAAGATTGCCTTCCATTTCCGGGAGGTCATAAGCTATTTCCTCCTGTCCGTTTTTACGGGCAATAAAGTTGGGGATGTATTCAATCGGACCCGGGCGATATAAAGCGTTCATCGCAATCAAGTCACCAAATTTATCCGGCTTTAAAGCCTTAAGGTGCTTTTGCATCCCGGCACTTTCAAACTGAAAGGTACCGTTGGTTTCGCCTCGCTGGTAAAGCTCAAAAGTCTTTACATCGTCAAGCGGAATGTCATCCGGATCAATATCCACATTGTGCCGCTGCTTAATTATCGCAATGGCATCCTTAATAATGGTTAGAGTCTTCAACCCCAAAAAGTCCATCTTCAGCATCCCTGCGGATTCAACCACAGAGTTGTCAAACTGGGTGACATACAGATCAGAATCCTTGGCCAAAGCCACAGGCACAAACTTGGTAATATCATCAGGAGTGATGATAACCCCACAGGCGTGAATACCCGTGTTTCGCACCGAACCCTCCAATATTCTGGCCTGATTAACCACATCGGCTTCGGGGCCATTGGTTTCGGCCAAATCTCTAAGCTGCTTGCCTAACTGGTACAAATCACCGTTAAGGTTGCTGCTCATTTCCTTATCGGTCCATCCAAATAGTTTGGAGAGCTTAGTATCAGGTACCAACTTGGCAATTTTATCCGTTTCGGAAAGTGGCAATTGCAGCACCCTACCCGTATCTCGTATGGCAGACTTGGCAGCCATACTACCGTAAGTGATAATCTGTGCCACCTGATTGGAGCCGTACTTTTTTACCACCCAATCAATAATCTTAGGGCGGCCTTCATCATCAAAATCAATATCAATATCGGGTAGCGATACGCGGTCCGGATTAAGGAAACGCTCAAAAAGCAGATCGTACTTAATAGGATCAACATTGGTAATACCAATACAATAGGCCACAGCACTACCCGCAGCCGAACCACGGCCTGGGCCTACACTTACCCCCATCTTTCGGGCTTCGGTGGTAAAATCCTGTACAATAAGGAAGTATCCCGGGTAACCGGTATTGGCAATGGTTTCTAGCTCAAAATCGAGCCGTTGTTTTATTTCATCTGTGAGTTCGCCATAGCGCTTTTCAGCACCTACATAGGTG
>CAXBJE010000402.1:0-3564 GCA_963975525.1 uncultured Owenweeksia sp.
CCAGGTACGGTCATAAGAGCTATTATTCTTAAAACCAAGGTAAAAAGCCACTGCTATACCAATTACCCCTATTGGTTGCCAGGGGATTGCTGCCTTTATTGGAGTAAAGTAGCCAATAGCCACAATTGCTGCTGAATAAATTAATCCTATGATAAAAGGCTTTTTTGACCAACCGAAGGTCATCCAAAAGCTGTAATTTCTCTTTGCGTACATGCTTGCTTGTTAAGTTGTGGGGTATCAAATATAAGTACCTCTGGCAGCTTCCTTGTCTGGTAACTATGAGCTAATAGAGGTATTACTCTCAGGATTTCAGAGATTGACAAAAACTGGCAATGGCTTCTCTGTCATAGTTTCCGCTAATGGTGTGTAGTCCCCCAAGGTATTCAATGCCAAGGTATTTGGCCGTTTCGCTAAAGGGTAGCCAAAAGTGTTCTCCCAAATTATTTCCATAAGAGCAACTTACCACCGCCATTTTCTTCCCTCTCAGTTTTCTGCCAAGCTCCTTTTCCAGCATCAACAAATCCGAAATTCTATCAAAAAACACTTTCATTATTCCACTCATGGTGTACCAATAAACAGGGGTTACAAATACCATTACATCGTAATCCTCTATTATCCTTCTAATCAGTTTTGGGAAATCATCGTTTTGATTTTCAAAGTGATAATCAAAATGCCCGAACGTATAGTTGTTCAGGTCAATTAAATCCCATTGCGAGATCTCCTTTAACCCTTCTGCCAAGGATGCTGCCTCGCCATCATGGCGCGCGCTTCCTAAAATTAGTACTGTTCTCATGCTAGTCTTATAAAAACCGAAGCTACTCAATCCTTTAATTTAGTAGCCTGAGTAAGCAAAGGTTTATAATGCGTGATATCAACAATATATTGAGAAACCTACCGCTTGGCTATAGTGAGGTACTTTATCAGGATGTAAGGTATGGCCTAATAACAAAGGCTTTTAATAATGGTAAAAGCCTTAAGGTATTTGCCGAAGCACTTGGAGCCACGGACTTTATTAGCCTCAACTATTATAAAACCAAGGATTCTGAATATCTCAAACCATGTGAAATGCCCGAAGAAAAAGTGATTCACTTTTTACGAAACTTTAAACCCATTGCCGATGGAAATTGAAACCTTGGGGTTTGGTGGTGGCTGCCATTGGTGTACTGAAGGCGTTTTTCAGTCTTTAAGGGGCATAACTTCGGTGGAGCAAGGATGGATTTCCTCTTCTCCTCCAAATAATTCTTTTTCGGAAGCCGTAATTGTTCACTTTCAACCTTCCGTGATTTCGCTAAAAGATTTAATCGAAATTCATCTCCACACACATTCCTCTACATCCAATCACGCCTTTAGGGCAAAGTATCGGTCGGCTATTTACACTAACTCAACACAGCAAGCAGAACATTCCTCTGAAATTTTAAGAACCTTACAGCCAGAGTTCAGTGAATCCATAATTACAGAAGTACTTCCACTTAAGGAGTTCAAGATGAATACACCTGAATTCCTTGACTATTACTACAATAATCCTAATAAACCATTTTGCAGAAGCTATATTCAGCCCAAGCTGAGATTGTTGATGACAAAGTTTGCAACAGCTGTTGATACCACTAAACTTACCGTCTGAGAAATTTAGCTAGGTAGAAACAATCCTGTTCGGGATTCCATACTGCTCGCCCATTTCTTTCATTTTCCTATAAAAGGCTTGTTGGTAATAGGCTGGCATTTGTTGTGAGTTACCAAAAAACTTATGGTATTTGGGCAGCAGTTCCGGATAGTGCTTTTCAATGGCCTTAAACATAAGGGTTCGGCCATCGGCCTGATCGCTACCAAATAACGTAAGCGTTGCCGGCATTAGGTACTTTACTCCTAATAAGGAAAAGGTCTGGAACATCTCATTTAGGCTTTCTGTGGTGTCTGATATGTATGGTAGCAGAGGCATCATGCTAATACCCGTATAAAGATTAGCCGCAAGGGCCTTTTTTACAGTTTGCTGACGAATGGAAGGCAATATAGCCCCAGGTTCAAAAATCTTCCCCACTTTATCATCTATGGTAGAGAATGAAAAGGTAAGCAAAGTGCCATGCTCAAGTTTGCCCTGAAGATCTATGGGTAAAATGGCTTTTTCATCAATTTGCTTTAGCAGATCAAAATCACGCACCACCAAATCTGATTTAGTGATAAGATGAACGGGAAAACGGTGCTTTAGAATTACCTCCAGCATTTGTTTTGTTAACTCATGCTCCTTTTCAACCTGTAAATAAGGGTCGGTGGCCGAGGCCAATACGATTATTCCATATTGTCCTTTTTTGGCCCTATTCCCTAATTGCCGATCCAACACTTCCACCGCATTGGTTTTAACCACCAACTTACGCTCCATGTGTGTGCCATATTTGCTTCCGCGGATATAGCAATACAAGCAGTTAAAAGAACAACCACTGTAAGGGTTCACAGTATATTCATCCAAAAACCACGGATCTCTCCTTTTGCTTTTGTTCAACACACTTTTTATTTCCTTTTCAATGGTCATAGTTCAATTCTGGTAAAGCGAATTTTCTGAGCAATAGACCTAAACATTTCGACTCCGCTCAATGTGACATAAAACAGTGCTTGGTCACTTCGAGCGAAGTCGAGAAGTAGTTAGAGTTGGGCTGTTATACAACCCTTGCTAAAGTCTATTTAACGATCAGTTTTTTACTCATGGTTTGATTTTCATACGAAAGGCGAATCATATAAATACCAGCTGGTAATTCAGATTGCATAAACTCAATGCGGCCATTAATCACATCCTCATTGACATTCTTTACCACAACCCCAGAGGCATTGGTAATGCTAACCTCATAATTTCCGTTTACAGGCACTTCAATAGTAAAATCTCCAGCAGTAGGATTTGGAAATACCTGAAAACCATTGGTCAACAGATCAAACTCATTAGTTGAAATAGTGCCCTTAAACCATTGGTAGGTAAGGTCCATAATGTTGTTCCTCACTGCTACATCAGCAATCATCTCAATACCAATACCTAAATACACCACCTTGTGGTTGCCTTGCAGGTTACGGATACCACCAACCTTGGTCTTAGCAGTGTTGTAGTAAAAAACGGGTGCACCTCCATTCAACGCACCAATTTCATCGGGATAAATGTTTCCGGCATATTTATCCACCACATTACTTGTCGCCACGCTGCCAAAAATTCCGTCTGTAGATTCGGCTATAAACTTATTGTTTGCCCCACTTCCGTCCGCAGTGTACGAAGCATGAAAGTAGTTTGTGAATAGATCTTTCGTGATGGTAGTACCGTAGCCAGAGGGGTCGTTAATATCCCAACCTATATCCTGACCAGAAACAAATACGTTACCGCCACCGTTCATAAAAGCTTTTAAAGCTGTAGCCTGTTCATCGGTAAACGATGGGAAAGTCCAGCCAATGTTTAAGTAGATATCCTCAACACCAGCTAAGGCCTGATTTGATATGGCTTCTTCCATAACGTTGGCATCAGTTACTGCATAAGTTGAGCTGCTTGTAGTGGTAAATGCGGCCATATAATCTGGATTCCAGTCATAATTCAAT
>CAXBJE010000403.1:0-3549 GCA_963975525.1 uncultured Owenweeksia sp.
TCGCACCCAGCATAAGAGTCAGGGATTTGGAGTTTCTGTAGATCGCGGAAGCCAAAAGGAATACTTACAGTATTTGGATGGCGACAAAGCGTTAAATGGTCTTTTTGACGGAATCAACACCACCTGGGAGCGCTATGGATTTAAGGAGGCCAATGCCTCTTTACAAAAAATCATTACCAACTTTAAACCAGCCGAGCCCCACTTAAGTGTTCCCGCTTTGCTCAAGTTAAAAACGGCCGCTGCTAAGATTACCGATAGAAAGGAACGCGAAACGTTTCAGATTAAATTGGATGAGATCATTGTAAAGTGCCTGGGTTTTCATGCTGAGGTATTGGCCAGCAAAGAGTTTGTTTTAGAGGGTGTTGCCGAAAAGGTGAAAGTGGAGTGTATCAATCGTTCACCTTTAAAAGTGGTGGTGGAAGGTGTAAGCATTAAGGGAAAGCAGATAGACTTTGCCGATACGCTAAAGCAAAATGAAGACTTTGTTAAGGAGATTTCCTTAAGTACTTCTCACGCAGGTCTTTCCCAACCCTACTGGATTAATGGAAATTACGAAAACCTATATCCTGTAAAGGAGCAGAAGTTAATTGGTAAACCCGAAAATGACCCTGCTTTTTCAGTTACTCTGCATCTGCTGGTTGCCACCGGAGATAAAAAATTGCCTCCACAGGCCGTTTCGGTACAGGTGCCTGTAACCCACAAATTTTCTGATAGAGTGGATGGGGAAATAATCCGTTCCACCTTTGTGATTCCTGCTGTTACGGTAACTCCAGCCAAAAAGCAAATGCTGTTTTTAAATCCGGAGCCGCAAAAACTGGAAGTAAAAGTTCACTTCCAAAAGAATGAGGAAATAACCCTGGACATTGAAACAAGCGACTATGATGTTAGTCCAAGGCAAATTAAAGTTTCTCCAAACTCCGAGCAGGATTTAACCACCCTTGTGGTGCTTACGGTTACTCCTAAAGCTGCTGTGGGCAATTCCACATTAACTTTTAAGGTGAATGGCGAAAAGCTTCAAACCCTCAACAGAATAAATTACCCACACATTGAAGAGCGTATAGTATTGAAGGATGGCTCTGTAGAGCTAAAGGGTATTGAGTTAAAGAAGAAGGGCGAATATATTGGCTATATAGCTGGAGCGGGAGATGAGGTTCCTGAAGCTATTCAGCAAATGGGGTATGAGGTTTTTATGTTGGATGAAAAAACCCTCCGCTCTCAGGATCTTTCAGAATTTAAAGCCATTGTAGCCGGAATTAGAGCATATAACACTCAGGATTGGTTGCCGAGTGTAAAACCTATACTTATGGAATATGTAAAAAATGGGGGCAATTACATTGTGCAGTACAACACTGCTTCTCGCGATTTGCTTACGCAGGATATTGGCCCACACCCTTTTGAGATTACCAGAAACCGCGTAACGGAAGAAGACGCGGAGCCGAAGTTTTTAATTCCAAACAGCCCATTATTTAATAAGCCCAATAAACTTACCGAAGCTGATTTTGACGGCTGGGTGCAGGAGCGCGGGCTTTACTTTGCCGGCAATTGGGATAGCAACTACCGTACGCCCATTGGCTGGAATGATGAAGGCGAGGATTTGCAGGCAGGTGCACTCATCATAACCGATTATGGCAAAGGTGCCTTTATGTACACTGGTATTTCCTTTTTCAGGGAATTGCCAGCAGGGGTGCCTGGAGCGTACCGTCTTTTGGCTAATATGTTGAGTTATAAAAAGAGCGCTGCAACCAATGAGCAATAAGCGCATCTTCAAAAACTGGAATCAACTTTACGCCTTTGTATTGGGCTTTTTGGTGGTGCAGTTGGTTGTTTTTTACTTCATATCTAATCTATACCGTTAATGACAGTAATTGATTGGATTGTCCTTTTCGGTACCCTTTTTACTATTGTAGGTTTTGGGGTTTGGAAAACCCGCCAGCAACAAACTGTTAATGATTATTTGCGAGGTGGTAATTCCATGAATTGGTTTACCATTGGCCTTTCGGTAATGGCTACACAGGCCAGCGCCATTACCTTTTTGAGTGCGCCCGGTTTGGGTTATGAAAGCGGTTTGCGCTTTGTTCAATTCTACTTTGGTTTACCATTAGCTCTTATCATCATTTCGGCCTTTATTATCCCTATTTATTACCGGCTTAAAGTTTATACCGCCTACGAGTATTTGGAAAATCGTTTTGACTTAAAAACCAGACTCCTGGCGGCTTTTCTGTTTTTAGTGCAACGGGGCCTGGCAGCTGGGCTAACCATTTTTGCACCTGCTATAATCCTTTCCACTTTATTGGGTTGGAACCTCAATTTCACCAATCTGTTTGTAGGGGTATTGGTAATCATCTACACCGTAAGTGGCGGGACCAAAGCGGTTAGTCTTACCCAAAAATGGCAAATGGGTGTAATCCTTTTGGGGATGGCATTAGCCACGGGTATATTGATTTATAAGATTGGTGATTTCGCCAGTTTTGGTTCAGCCATGGAATTAGCCGGTTCCGTTGGCCGAATGGAGATTTTGGACTTTAACTGGGACTTAAACGAGCGCTATACCGTTTGGAGCGGACTTACAGGTGGCTTGTTTCTGGCGTTGTCTTACTTCGGTACCGATCAAAGCCAGGTGCAGCGCTACCTTACGGGAAGAAATATTAAGGAGAGCAGGCTGGGACTGATGTTCAATGCGGTGATTAAAATCCCAATGCAACTTTTTATCCTGTTTACAGGAGTGTTGGTATTTGTGTTTTACCTCTATGTAAAGCCGCCACTTTTCTTTAACCAAACCGCCATAGAGAACATCCGTGGAACCGAATACCGCGAACAGCTGGAGGATATTGAAAGCCGCTACGATGTACACTATGACGAACTGCAAAGCTCGCGGGAAGCCTTTACCAGCGCTTATGAAGCTGGTGATGTAGCCGAAACGGAAATCCACAAGCAGGAGTTTAGGGCCAGCGTTGACCGCGATAAGGAAATCAGGACCGAAGTGAAGGGTTTGTTGCTGGAGGCCAATCCTGATTTTAAGGTAAAGGATACCAACTATGTGTTCCTCACCTTTGTAATGGACTGGCTGCCAATAGGGGTTGTGGGCCTTATCATAGCTTTGATATTCTCTGCGGCCATGTCTTCTACCTCGGGGGAGTTAAACGCGTTGGCTACCACTACTTCTGTAGATTTTTACCAGCGAATATTTAAAAGAGAGGCTTCAGAAAGGCATCAGGTGTTTATGTCTAAAGCACTTACAGTGCTATGGGGCGTTTTGGCCATTAGCTTTGCACTTACTGCCAGTTTGTTTGATAATCTTATAGAGATGGTAAACTTACTGGGCTCCCTATTTTATGGAACCATACTTGGGATTTTTGTGGTGGCATTCTTTATTAAGATGGTAAAGGGCAATGCAGTTTTCTACAGCGCTTTAATTGCTGAGGCTTGTGTGCTGGCCATACATTTTGGGCGAATTTATGAGATTCCCTTCTTTATGCAGTTTGATGTAGAGTACCTGTGGTACAACGTAATTGGTTGTGTGTTGGTAGTAGTTATAAGCTTGGTGTTTAG
>CAXBJE010000404.1:0-3545 GCA_963975525.1 uncultured Owenweeksia sp.
ACCTTTTGTGTAAAGCTTATAGTAACCAACAGATGTGGTAGTAGTGACACCACTATTTGTTTTAATGATGTTAGTCTAGTGGAAAATGCACTGAGTCGCAGTTTAGAGGTATTCCCAAATCCGGCTAAGGAACGGGTTACGGTGAGTTTTACTTCTGAAAATGGAAAACAGGCCAGTATTAGGATTTTAGATCCTTCGGGTAAAGTGGTAATGCAATTGAAGCAAGGAATAACCGGAAGTGAGTTTGAAACGGAGATTAACCTAAGTGGTTTGGCAGATGGAGTGTATTTGATGGAAATTTCAGATGGCAGTCTTCAAACCAACCACAGGTTGATAAAGCAGTAAATAGGAATTCAATTTAACAACAGAAAATCCCGTTTTGGCCTAGCCAAAGCGGGATTTTTTATTTCGCGTAAGCCAGTGTAAACAACGAAATTTTAATCCCCGGTATCCTTTCCATCTGTACCACGCAGCCTTCTACAGTGGAGCCGGTGGTTACCACATCATCTACCAAAAGAATGTGCTTGTTTTCAAAAACACCTGGATCAATTACTTTAAATACGGTTTCCACATTCAGCCATCTGGCAAAGCGCGATTTTCGGGTTTGGGTTTCGGTAAATTCCACGCGCACTAGGTTATTGGTATTCAATTTTACATTGGAGTTATCCGCAACAGCAGAGGCCAAAATTTCACTTTGATTGTAACCCCTTTTCTCAAGTTTTTGAGGGTGAAGAGGAATAGGAACTACAAAATCTATATCATCCAGGAAGCCATCTTGGAGAAGTTCTTTGGCGGCCATTGCACCAATTAGTTCACCGATTTCTGTACGACCCCTGTACTTCAGGGAATGTAAAAGGGCCTGAACCACTCCGCCTTTTGAAAAGTGCAGGTAGCTGGTAGCCTTTTGCAACAGGCACCTTCCACTAAAGGCACGTTGTACTACATTATCCTGAATTTTGTGAAAATCTGTTTTTGGAAGCTCAAAAAGGCAATAGGTGCAAATGTTGGATTCGTTACCTACTAGTGGCGTTTGGCAACCCACACAAGCCGATGGATAAATAACATCAATAAAATCTCCGAGCCATTCAGGATTGTTCACGATAGGTTAAATTTGGTTTGCTTAAATATAGCAAATGGAAGATCATCAAGAGAAATCGCGAAGGGTTCAACAGAAAAATACGGGACTGGTGTATATTATAGTCATCATATTTGCCACCCTGGCCGTAACAGCCTATTTCCTGTACTACAACATGAATCAGGTAAAATTTTTAGAATCTCAAAAAGCGGTGCTGATTGACCGCCTTGGGGAGGAACTACTTTTAAAAGCAGAACTCCAGAAAAAAACAGATAGTGTGCTAAATTTTTGGAGTACCTATGAGCCTGTTCCGTTGGAAGCAAACGATACAACACTTAATTAAAAGAAAGCTTTTATCTCCAGGTTTCCGGTGTGAATGGGTCTTGTATTGGCGCTGGTTCGTCCGGTATAATTGAGGCTAATCAGGATGTTTTTTTTCAATGTTCGTTGGAGTGTAAGCGCCCAGGTTCCGTTATTGCCGGGTTGTAAGGCTTGCAGCATTTCGTAGCCAGCTGGGCTGTTTTGGCTTCCGCTGAAATCATTCTTAATAAAGTTGGCACTTACCAATGCAGAGATTTTCTCAGCGCTATTGTAGCCCAGATCCAAGCCAATGGTTTGTCCCTTGAGTTTGTTGTTTTGCTCAGCAAAACTTTCCTGATTTTCCAGTTCATAGCGAGCGGTAAGTATAAGGTGTTTGCCGGGCTGATAGGAGAGGGCGTATTTATTCTGCAGTTGATCAATCCTGAAATTACGAGTGCTAAAATTTGCAGAGATGTTGTTTTTATCCAGCACCGCTCCATTAATCTTTAAGATTAGAACCTCAATAGGCTGAATCCTTAAATTGATGCTGTTTTCGGTAACGGCCCGTTGCTCCACACCAAAGCTCAACAGGTTGCGGTTGTCCGTTTGTCTATAGGTATAATCCGCTCCAAAATAAGTAGAAGATCGATTAAAGAAAAATGTGCTCCTGAAGTTGTTGTTGAGGGCAACAATTACGCTGTCATCCTCAATTTTCTTAAATGGGTTTAGATTGTTTTGATTTCCCGTGAGGAGTGTTTTGCGATCCAATTGATAATTAAAAAGTACCGAAAAGCGGTTCAATGTCTTTCTGAAATCATCTTTTGACCTCCACGATTGTGGGGCATTAATATTCAGGTTTTGCCCCAATTTAAGCAGATTGGTTCTGAGGTAGTCATTGCTTTGTTGAAAGATGCGGACATAGCGGGCCAGGTCGGGAGTAGGGGCCACCTCAAATTCATCAAGCTCTTTAATGCCATTGCCATTATAGTCTGTAAAGGTGTAGGTTCCCGTACCTGCGGGCACTTCCAGGTAACTGAAAAACCTGCGTGGCTCTGTACCCGAGCCAGACTCATAAAAAGTGGTACTAGTGATACTGTTGCCAAAAAACCTTTGCAGGTAGTTTATTCTGCTGGTAATCGTTCTTTCCAGTTGTTGCTCCACAGGTTCAATCACCTTTAGGTTTCGCACATTTACCTGAACGTTGAGGGTGCTGTTAAAGGTGGTTTTGAAGCGGGTTCTTATTCCATAGCTTGTGGCTTTGGAGTAATTGGCAAACCGGCCAAAGCGGGCTGTATCATCCCAGCGTTCCAAGTAATTTATTTCGGTAAAGTTTTGAGCGGTATCGCCAAATCCGGTGTAAACCTGATATTGGATAAAGTTATAGCTGGCACGTCTTAGGGTATCGGTACCATTATTTTTCCGCATGTTCCATTCTCCGACAGAGCGAATACCTGCCCAGAATTTAGGTGTGAGGTAATGGGTGAAAAAGCCCTGTTCCCGCAGAAAGTCTGTGCTTCCAATACTATCCTGAGTAGTAAGCCAACTTCCGTTTATTCCCCCAATGTTTCTGCTGTTTTTTAAACCGGCACTAACAGTATTTCTTAATCCCGTGTATTGGTTTAGGCTCAAAACATCCGCCTGGTACAATAGATTGCTGCTATCCAAATCCAGCCCCAGCCTAAGCCCACCCAGTTGTATTCCACTGTTGTAGTTGGTCGGCAGGTTCCAGTCTCTACTGAATTCCACGTTTCTGATCCGTTCAATAGTGGTGAAGTTGTCGTCATTAAATTCATAATAAACGCCTGTGTTCAGTTTTCCCACCTCCAGCTTTCTGGTCCAGTCATACTGCAATTTTCCTGCAAATCCCTGATCATCCTGCTTATCCATTTCCGAAAATAGGTTTACATCGTTTTTGCTGGTGGCCAGGCTAAGCTTCAGCTTATGGTTTTCGGCTATGGTTCCTTCCGTTTGCACGGAGATAATTTGCAATTGGGTAGGCGCCACCAATTGTTTAATGGGAGCGTAATTTCCCTGGGGTACACCGGCAACAGGCGTAACCCATCTAAAAACCCGACCATTAGCGTTGTTTTGTTGTAGAATGTAATCGCCCTGATTGGTTCCCACAAAAGTGAATGAGGCTTGGTAAAGGTCGGCTGTGCTATCCGCAGAA
>CAXBJE010000405.1:0-3536 GCA_963975525.1 uncultured Owenweeksia sp.
GAGGGAGTTTGCATGAAAGCCTAAATCAAGTTATTACAGCTGAAGAAGAAGGATATATTAACGAGGATGTGGTTTTAGAATATAGGGAGATTTTTAAGAAGACAGAGGCTATTTTGAATGGGTATATCAATTACCTGTCAAAAGCTAAAATCGGAGAGTAATTCTTTCCCTATAACTTATAACCTACAACGGAAAACATTTAACGTATTACTTAAGAACGTACAACCTATAACGTTACAAAGATGAATTTAACACTGAAAATTTGGCGTCAGAAAAACGCAGATTCAAAGGGGCAGATGGAAACCTACCCTGTATCTGATATTTCCCCTGATATGTCTTTTCTGGAAATGCTTGACGTACTTAATGATGAATTAATAGAGAGCGGAAAAGAGCCCGTTGCTTTTGATCACGACTGCCGCGAAGGTATTTGTGGAATGTGCTCGCTTTACATCAATGGCCGTGCGCATGGCCCGGATCGTGAAATCACTACTTGCCAGTTGCACATGCGCTCGTTTAAAGATGGTGATACCGTGTTTATTGAGCCATGGAGAGCCGCTGCATTTCCTGTAGTTAAGGATTTGGTGGTAGATCGTTCATCATTTGACAGAATTATGAATGCCGGAGGTTTTGTTTCTGTAAACACTTCTGGTAATACAATAGATGCCAACGCCATCCCGGTGCCCAAGCACGATGCTGACAGAGCATTTGATGCTGCAACTTGTATTGGTTGTGGAGCTTGTGTTGCTGCCTGTAAAAACGCCTCAGCCATGTTGTTTACCTCAGCTAAGGTTTCTCAGCTGGCACTATTGCCACAAGGTAAAGTTGAGGCTGCGGATCGTGTACTGAATATGGTTCACCAAATGGATGTGGAAGGATTTGGTAACTGTACCAACACAGGTGCTTGCGAAATAGAATGTCCAAAAGGTATTTCTCTAGACAATATAGCACGTATGAACCGCGAGTATATGAGTGCCTCTATTAGTAAGGAAAAGTAAAAACCAAATGGTTTTAATTAGTACAGCCCGCTTAGGTTTAACTTGAGCGGGCTTTTTTTTGTCCCCTGATATACTGCACAAAAAAAACGCCCCGAAGTGATCCGAGGCGTTCTAATTCTTAACATAGGTTGGTCTTTGTAGATTACTAACCCTATTTCCCTATAAATGAAGAACCCTGTTAAGTGCTTCTAAATTAACCAAAAAAAGTTAACCTCCAAGTTGAGAAATAAAAAAACCGCCTCGGCTAAGCCGAGGCGGTTCTACGAAAACTAAAACATAAAAATGAAAAAACTTATAAAAGCTCTTCCATCCAAAGATAAACTAATTTTTATCTAAAAGTGATGCGAAAGCCCATGCAATAAGGGCGGAAGCGTGTAATGAATTACATTCTTTTGAGTATCATCTTCAGGCTAAGTCCTTTTTTCAGTTGTATTTCCGAAAATGGAGATGCTACAAAACTCAGTATGTACTGACAGATAACTTCTTGAAAGTTTTTTTAAAAAATATTGAAAACAACCTCCCTAAATTTGCCTCATGAATAATTTGTCACTCACATTAGTTCAAACCAGCCTTGTTTGGCAGGATAAAGCAGCCAACTTTCAGAAAATAGAAAGCCTGTTGGCTTCTACTTCAAATATTGGTGATCTCATTATTCTCCCAGAAATGTTTACCACAGGCTTTAGCATGACCCCTGAAGATCTTTGGGATGAGCCAAGCGGAGAAACTCTTCAATGGATGCGGAAAATAGCTGCTAAATACGAATCCGCTGTTAGCGGGAGTGCCATTATTAAAGATGCCGGCAACTATTACAATCGGCTCTACTTCATTTATCCTTCCGGAGAGTATAAAACCTACGATAAGCGCCACCTTTTTACATTGGCCGGTGAAGAGAAAGTGTATACCGCAGGAAAAGAACAGTTGTTTGTAGATTTTAAAGGCTGGCGAATTATGCCTTTGGTGTGTTATGACCTCCGCTTTCCTGTTTGGTGTAGAAACACCACTGATGCGGATTTGCAGATTTTTGTGGCCAACTGGCCAGAGCGCAGATCAATGCCATGGAAGGCCTTGCTGAAGGCCCGAGCCATTGAGAATATGTGCTATGTGGCTGGATTAAACCGAGTGGGTAATGATGGTAATAACGTTAGCCACAGCGGAGACTCTATGGTACTTGATGAGCTGGGTAACGAAGTAGTGGCCTTAACCCCATTCAAGGAAGAGGTGGTTACAATAAAATTAGATCGTGAAAAAATGCTGGAGTCTCGTAAGCGTTTTCAGTTTTTAGCAGACCGTGATTCCTTTGGTTTACTAAACTGAGGCTCCGAAACATTGGGACGCCATTCTAAATCCAAATCCCAATTGGCCCTGATTTCTGCTTTATCTAAATATTCAATATTCCGCTCCGGCTGCCTTTTGTCAAAGTAGCTACCGGTCGTCCATTTACCATTTCCATCTTCATCTACAATTACCCGTGCCTCATAAATGCCCGCCTTCATATAGCGCATCTTTATGGTAATGGTTTCCTTAAATGTGGTGTCAATAATCTTTTGCTTTTCGGGGTTAAATATTTGAAGAACCATCGGGAAGGTGCTATCCACCTTTACAGTGAAATTCAAATTGCCCAAATCCGCTTTAGCCAGGCTGCTAAAGTCAAATTGAGCGGAATCGCTTTTTTTACCAAAGATGTTTTCGATGGCCCCTTCTTTAAAAATCAGGCTGTACTGCTTGGGTCGGCTTGCAGGCTTTAGTGCCAATTGCAGCGGGTTATTATCAATACTTGTATTACTTATCTCCAAAGTATCCTTGTTGCTCACCATATAAATAAGGCTGTCATGTATAGCTTTGATTGGAGTACTTCCCTTCACATATATTGGCTCGTTAAACTTCACTTCCTTGTATTTGGCCTTAAGCGTAAAGTTGGCGTCACCATAGTCTTTTAGCGAAACAATAGAGGTATCCACTATCTGGCTGTCGGCTTTTAATACCAGGGTCACTGTGTCCTTTTCTCCCTTGTTAAACCAAAAATTGGCGGTATCCTTTTCTTTATTAAAAGAGAGAAAATGAAATTCCTTTTGGAGAGATGTATCTAAATATTCCACCTCCAGATTTTTAAGAGTGTAGTTAAACGACAGTTGAATTTGTCCCCTTCCCGAATGACGGGCTCCATAAAATCGATCCGGACTTTGTGGGTCAAATGCCATCAGCTTGAGGGGTCCCAAATCAAGAGAAGTAGTGATTGTGTCATTTGTAAAAGCCACCTTTTCCTTGCCCGAGGCCATCTTAAAATTTCCACGGGCATCCTCAAATGCAACTACTAAAAAGTCGCTGTACTTCATGTTGCTTAATGAAAATCGTCCATTTTCATCGGTATAGGCATAATAAGTTGGCAGGTTGTTAAAGGGAATGGAATCTTTCCCTTTTATGGTTTTGAAGTCGTAAAGACCAACCATAATTTTTTCTACAGGCTCGCCATCGTTTATATCCCGTACCGAACCTGAAAGTTCCAGACTGTCAATGTAATCTCCAGTTGAGAAAACATATTTA
>CAXBJE010000406.1:0-3531 GCA_963975525.1 uncultured Owenweeksia sp.
TGGGGTTACTTTTGGCAACGGTTCCCACGGAAGTGGGGCGAAGTTGAGGTATTTGCTGGATGGTACGCTCCTCTTCAATATTAACAAGGGTTAGCCCAAGTTTATCTGATATAACCTGCCCTGTATTATCGGTAAGGGGGGTGATATCCAATGTATCACTCTCCCCTGTTTTTAGGTTCAGGTAATTGTTTATTTGATCTTTAAGAAATAGAAAGGTTGAGTCTATCACTTTGTAAAGTTTGCTTTGTTGGTTTTATGTCATATATAAATTGTTGTGTTAGTTTATAGCTGATGAAACAGGTTGGAGCGACTGGTTCAGTGCTGTAAAGTTAGAAATAGGCAAGGGCCATCTGAGGGGTTTGTGTGTTTGGAAGGACAGAAATGATTAGTTGACAAAGCACAAAACCTCTGTTAAAGATTGACAGAAAAACCTGATTCTGCCTCTATCCTTTAATAAAGCTAAATTTTAAAGAAGGTTGGATTGGAAATCACTAAGTCTTACAATTGAGCCATTGACATACTAAAACCAGAAGCCCATGTTAATGTAAATGTAAATATCGCTGTGGTTTGTGCTGCTCATTGCATTTATTTCTAAAGGTCCTAATGGGCTGTTAAAACTATAGCCCAAACTATAGCCATCTAATATCACATCACTATCTAAGGTTTGCTGAAAGGAATTTTCAAGTTTCCCCCAATTAGCTTTAGCCAAAATGTAGTGGTTTTTCCACATCTGAAAATAAGCATCGGCCCTAAGAATAATGGCATTTCTACCGGGTAACTCCATAAAACGGTAGCCAATAAACGGAGTTATGTAATTAACATAGTTTTTACCCATACTCCCTAAAAACACATTGTAAGGATAATTAAGATCGGGCCCTAGGGTAAATATTCCTTTAGCCGAACCCGTCAGGGCAATTCTATCTGTTAGCTTCACGGCTTGGCCTAGTGAAAAGTCAATAACCGAGCTGGGGCGAAAAAACTGCTGAAAGGCCACATGCTCCGAAATAATACGTGCTGAAAAAGACCCCCTGGTTCCTTTGGTAGGATAATTTACATTGTCGTAGGCGTCAAAATCTACAAAGCCGTAATAGTTTATATAGTTTCCGTATTTGTCACTTCCGGTGGTGCTGGCTATGTCTTTTGATATGTCAACACCCTCCAGCTGAATACCACCGCCAATGGCCAACATATCTTTAATAGTAGATTGAAGAAAAAGGTCAATTGAAAAGTCTGTGTAGCTTATGGCAGAAATAGGATTTCTGTCTTCATAGATTTTGGTTTGGAAACGATTGGCTCTAAACTTTAGGCCAACTGATGGAACCAAACCCCTATCAATAAAGTAGTTGATATTGGCTCTGGGGTTATCACCCAAAGCAATCTCTGCGCTAAAGCGAGAGTTTTTGAATAGTATGTTTCTCTTGGTGAAATTTACCAGTAAAGCGGTTTTGTAGTCTGTATCATAATGTATCCCCAGTCTGAATTCTGCCAGCTTTTTATCCTCCACCACATTAAGGTGTAGTACATAACCAGTATCGGCAGGAGTAATATCATATTGGAGGCTCTTAAAATATTTAGATCCATAAAGTTGATCCAGGCCGCGCTCCAGTTGAGAAATTGTACACACTTGTCCTGAGTCTACTCTAAGCTTACCAAAAATGTAGTTTTCATCATATATCTCCAAACCGTTAATCTCAATGGAGTGAACAAAAAACTCCTCCAACGGGATAGCGTCATATTCAGATCTATCAATTGGTACGGACTTATCCTCTGAGGCAACTCTCAATAACTCTGTAAGCTGTAGCCTTGCGGCTTCTTCGCCTCTGGCCACCAGTATATCAAAAAGCTCGAATGAAGTTAGGCTGGTGCCCGATATATCTGGTTTTATCAAAAGGTCAGTATACTCTAGTTGCTCTAAATATTCGTTGGCATTTACAAATGAGCCGGTTTGCTCCAGAATCCGGATTACAGAGTTTAGATCTTCCTTTTTATAGAGAAAATCTTGCACGTCAATGCCAATTATGTAATCCATACCGCGCTCCTTTAAAGGTTGCACCGGATAGTTGTTTACCATTCCTCCATCCACATAAAGGGTTCCATCCAACTCATAAGGGGTGAAGAGCGAGGGAAAGGCCGAGCTTGCACGCAGGGCATCACCTAATGAGCCATCCTCAAAAACCTTCATCTCGCCATTTTCAAGATTTGTGGCTACACATAAAAATGGAATGGGGAAATCTTTAAAGCTCTCGTATTGATAGCTCTGTTGGGTAAGATAGCTAAGTTGCTTAAGAATGTATTGTGCATAATTGAAACCTCCCGGTAACCTTATTTTCCCATTTTCAAATGGAAAGGTAAGGAGGTATCGGGATTCTGTTTTACGGTCAAAATAGCTTAGTCTGTTTCTGGGGATTTCGTTGTTCAATAGTGCATCCCAATCTACTTTGCGCATGTACATTTCAATCTCATCTACACTATAGCCTAATGCATACATGGAGCCAATAATGGCTCCCATACTGGTGCCGGAGATGTAGTCAATCTTAATTCCAGATTCTTCTATAACACGCAAGGCACCTATGGCCGTAATACACTTTGCACCGCCACCGCTTATTACTAATCCTATCTTTTTATTGCACGAGTCCAGAACCTGACCCTTAATAAGAGGGCCGCAAAGGATGCTTAGTGTAAAGAGGAAGAGTAGTTTTGACCGCACTATTTTTGGTTTTCGGGTTGGGTAAAAAAAGTGATAATTCGCTTGGCGCGAGAAGTTCCTACTACGGCAGTCAATTCTTCTTCTGAAGCTTCCTTAACTTTTTTCACTGACTTAAACTTGGTAAGAAGGTCCTTTATTGTTGCCTCCCCAATTCCGGGTATTTCCTCAAGTTCAGATTTAAAAGTGCCCTTGCTTCTTCGGTTTCTATGATGGGTAATTCCAAAGCGGTGGGCTTCGTCCCTAAGTCGCTGAATGATTTTTAAGGTTTCCGATCTCTTATCCAAATATAGCGGGTATTTGTCTCCGGGAAAGTATAGCTCTTCCAGCCTTTTGGCGATACCGAGAATGGCAATTTTTCCGCGTAGGTTTAGGGTATCCAGCGCTTTTAGTGCGGCACCTAGCTGGCCTTTTCCGCCATCAATTACAATGAGTTGTGGCAGGGGTTCGCCCTCCGTTACTAATCTGCTATATCTCCTAAACACCACTTCTTCCATACTGGCGTAGTCATCCGGGCCTTCTACCGTTTTTATATTAAAGTGCCTGTAATCCTTTTTACTTGGCTTTCCATCCTTAAACACGACACAGGCTGCCACAGGGTTGGTTCCCTGTATGTTTGAATTGTCAAAACATTCTATGTGGCGAGGTTCTACGCTCATACGCAGATCTTGCTTCATTTGCTGCATTATACGCTTTGCGTGCCTGTCAGGGTCTACGATTTGTACATTTTTCAATTTCTCCAAGCGGAAGTATCGCGCGTTTTTGAGGCTTAGGTCAATCAATTGTTTTTTATCTCCACGCTGAGGTACATGCAGTTTTACATCCGG
>CAXBJE010000407.1:0-3511 GCA_963975525.1 uncultured Owenweeksia sp.
TTTTGATACAGAAGAAGAAGCGTTGATGATGGCCAATTCTACTGAATATGGTTTGGCCTGTACCATTTGGACACAAGACCTGAACCGCGCCCACCGCGTGGCGGCCAATATGCAATCTGGCATTGTTTGGATTAATTGCTGGTTGGTACGTGATTTACGCACCTTATTTGGAGGAATGAAAAACAGTGGGGTTGGCCGCGAAGGTGGTTATGAAGCGTTGCACTTTTTTACAGAAGCTAAAAACGTTTGCCTAACATTTTAGACTAATCATTCAAACATTTACAAAAAAGGAAAGTCCCCAACACCGCTGTGAAGGGGACTTTTTTATGTCATCTCAATTCTGAAATCAATATTAAGTACGTTTAACACAAAATTTTGACCTAAAACTCAGGTGAGTTGAACTATGATTGGTTTACCAATTAACGTACCAAAAATTCAATTCCCGCATTGTAATAGCAAGAATGTACTGTAGCGGGTAGCTTACATTGGTTGTGCTCTGTCATTATGGTCCATTCCGTTAGTTTTCTTTCCAATTCAGGAAAGGGTACTTCCAGATTGGCAGACTTACCTCGAGGTGCGAATTTCGAATACTTAATTTTAAATATCATGTAATGAATGGTTTATGATGAATTTTGAAATTTGGGGCATAAACTTGACGAACAAATAATAGGAATGTGCTGTCATATTCCTAATTATAAACTAAATCAAGTTGTCATGATAAACACAAGTAGCCCAACAAAAAACCAATACCTCAAACCTTTCACGCTAATGGCCTTTATTGGGCTATTCTTTACGTCTTCAACCTTTGCTCAAACCTTAAGCTTTGGACCTAAAATAGGTTATACCACTACCACTTTAAAAGGAAATGATGTCCCTGACGGCACTGATCCACTATCAGGTCTGGTAGGTGGTGTATTTTTTAAATATGCCAGCGAGAGTAATATTGTGGCCTTTCAGCCAGAGATATTGTATCACCAAAAAGGTGCAGTTGATATGGAGGATGGTGATGGTATAAAGTTGAATGTGGACTATCTCGAAGTTCCACTCTTATTGAAGTTTCAAATTCCAGTAGGAGAGACTTTTTTCCCACACATTTATGCAGGTCCATATGGAGCCTTTGAGTTGGATAATAATTTTACGGCACAACAAACTTTGTTTGGAATAACATTTACCAGCAATGACAACGCAGATGTAGAGGATTTTGACTACGGTGCTATTGTGGGTGGCGGGTTTGATGTTCAACTTGAAAGTTTCTACCTCGGTCTGGATGCCCGTTATGGAATTGGGATGCAAAAAATTCTGAATTATGATGGTGAACGTCAGGATGTGAAGAACAGAAACTTCAGTCTGATGTTAGCCTTAGGTGTAAACCTTGGCGAATAATCTTAAAAATTTAATCATGAGTAATTTACTGTATTTCATCGCTATCATCCTTGTAATAGGGTGGTTATTAGGATTTTTCTACTTTTCCGTAGGAGGCCTTATTCACATACTATTAGTGTTTGCCCTGGTAGCCGTTATTTTTAGGCTGATTAGCGGTAGAAGGGTTTAAGTCTTTACTTATTTTTACGGGTATGGAGCAAAAACTAATACCCGGAGTTTTTAACTACTGCAACCGCTGGTGCGAGAGATGTGCTTTGGCTCACCGCTGTATGTTGCGGGTTTCAGAGTTGGAAATGGAGAACGAATTTGATGATCCGGAAGATTCCCTTCCGGATTTCTCATTTGAAATGGATGCTGAAGATTCCGAAGAGGAGAAAGGCTCGGAGGAAGTAATAGAATTTGTACCGGAGTTTGAGGTGGAAGAGCCCAGCCCTGATGCTATGTCGGCCTTGGCCAAACGTAGGGAGGAGATGGATAGAATGTTGGAGCAAAATGCCCCGGTAAAAGAGGCGCAGATGGCGGGTGAGTTGATAGAAATTGTACTGCAACGCGGAAACAGTTTACTGGCTAAGGAAACTCCCGTTTCCACTGAGGGGCTTACCTACCATCAACAGCAGCAGGTTGAAGGAGAGTTACATCGCATTCAAAATCTTTTGGATATATTGAGTTGGTATCGATACATGATTCAGGTAAAAACCATGAGGGCTGTAAGCGGTAAATCAGAGGAGGATGAAATTGATGACCCTATTCAAAACGATAGTAACGGTTCTGCAAAAGTTATTATGATAGGAGCGGGCCATTGCCTAAAAGCAGCAAATGGCCTATTGGCGCTCATCCCGGCCATGGAAGGAGAATTGCTGTTGCTGCTTTCCTCTCTTCAGAAGTATATAAAGCTTATGGAAGATGAATTTCCAAATGCCATGAAGTTTATCCGGCCCGGATTTGACACATTGAATATTACTGAAGATCTTGGTGCATGATTTGGGATAAGTAATGCAGTGGTTAATCGAAACAAAAAAAGGAAACATGAGAGTCTTGCTATCAGCCATTTTATTGTGGGTATTGGTGCTTAATGGCAATGCCCAATATTACTTCCCGCCTACCACAGGCAATCAATGGGATACTGTTTCTCCGGCCTCTTTGGGCTGGTGTGTTTCCGAGTTAGACACACTTTCTGAATACCTGGATACCCGCAACAGCAAAAGCTTTATTATTCTCCATAAGGGGAAAATAGCCTACGAACGCTATTACAATGGTCATGATGCCCAAACATCGTGGTATTGGGCTTCGGCAGGCAAAAGCCTAACTGCTTTCCTTATTGGGATGGCCCAGAAGCAAAATCTATTGGATATAAACGATAAGGCCTCTGACTATCTCGGAAACGGTTGGACCGTGGCTCCTTCTGCTAAGGAAGGTTTGATTACTATAAAGCAACAAATGCAGATGACGACTGGGTTGGATTTTAATGTGCCCAACCAAAACTGTCTTGAGGATACCTGCCTGAAGTACCTCCATGATGCCGGTACACATTGGTATTATCACAATGCTCCTTATCGCCTTTTACAGGATGTGGTGGCTGCAGCCTCAGGCAAAAATTACAATGTATACACATCTCAGTCATTGGCCTCCTCAACTGGTATTACGGGTCTTTGGCTCAATTATGTGTTTTATAGTAAAGCCCGCAATATGGCAAGGTTTGGATTGCTCAATCTCAACAAAGGAGTTTGGGATGGAACACCAATACTGAATGATACGGCCTATTTTAATGCAATGGTATCACCTTCTCAGAATCATAATCCTGCTTATGGGTATTTATGGTGGCTTAATGGAAGTACATTTTTTAAGCAACCCGGCTTTGACATCACTTTTCCAGGCTCAATAATACCCACTGCTCCAGCTGATTTATACATGGCGGCTGGTGCCAACGATCAGCGGATTTACGTGGTGCCAAGTTTAGATTTGGTAGTGGTTCGTCAGGGAAACGAGGCTTACACACAGCAGGCAGCTCTTTCACAGTTTGACCCTGAGTTATGGCAGTTACTTATGAATGTAATTTGTACTACCGTGAGCCTTGAGGAACAAAATGCCGATGGCGTTGAGATTTTTCCAAACCCAGTTGGGAATAGAA
>CAXBJE010000408.1:0-3495 GCA_963975525.1 uncultured Owenweeksia sp.
CCGCCTGCTCCAATTCAGCCTTCCGGCTACGGTAAAGGATAACTAGGTTAAAGCCTTCTGTAGAAAGCTTTTTAGCACAGGCGAGGCCCATGCCTGAACTACCCCCTAATATTAATGCCCACTTTTTCAACATTGTAAATGTTTTAATTTTCCTTTTTTCTTGATAAAAAAGAAAGAAAAAATCAAGGCTTATCAGCTTCTTTTTGAAAACTACGCACTTTAATTTCTCCCGAAATCCAAGCCGTTCCGCTCTGCTCCACTCGTGGATTTCTCATTTCATTGAAATTAAATTACTTGTTTTCTACAAAGATTCTGAAAGGCCGGTCCTAAAAATCCTGACTCTTAAAATTTGATTTTAAATATCTAAGCCCATTCAAGCAAAACGCGTTGTGCGGAAAAGCCCGGACCAAAGCTCAGCATAAGGCCTTTCTCTCCTTCCGCGATGTTTCGGTTCAAGTATTCCTCTAAAACATAAAGCACTGTGGCGCTACTCATATTTCCATAAATGCGCAGTACTTCTTTGGTAACATCAATATTCTTATCCATTCCGTGAAGAAGCTCCTCAACCATTTTTACAATCTTCTTTCCTCCCGGATGAAAAATGAAATGCTCCACATCTTTCACCTCCATTTCGTTCCTGTTAAGAAAAGGCAACAAAATATCCTCAAAATGCTCTTCAATCTTATGAGGAACCTCAACATCTAAAACCATCTTCAAACCGCCATTAGTAAGATCGAACCCCATCATGTGCGTTTCATCAAAAAAGTGATACATGCTGGTATCCTTAATTACAGGGAGTACTTTGTCATCATTGGGGCCGAGAATCGTTGCTGCCACGCCATCTCCAAATATAGCAGCACTTACCATATTGGTCATGCTGTAATCATCTAACTGAAAAGTACTGGTGGGCGATTCCAAAGCCACAATAGCAGCCCGTTTACCAGGATTGGCTTTTAGTAAATCATGAGCATATATCAATGCGGAAACTCCAGCAGCGCAGCCCATTTCCGTAATCGGCATTCGTATTACATCCTGACGCATCCGCAGGCTGTTGATGAGATACGCATCTACCGATGGAATCATAATTCCCGTGCAACTCGTTGTTATGATATAGTCAATATCCGTTGGTACTAGCCCGGCTTTGTCCAGCGCCTTTTTAAGGGCTTGCTCCGAGAGCCTGGTCATTTCGGTAGCGTAGTGGCGATTCTTATCCTCAAATGTGGTTTTGGTAAATACATCTTCCAAATCCATAATGCTATAGCGCCTGTCTACTTGAGCATACTTAAATATGCGGGTAACCTTATCCACAAAGCGTTTAGGTTGGTCGTGCAGCCAATGCTCAACCATAGGGATAATTTCAGCGGTGGTGCGGGTATATGGAGGAAGTGCCTTGGCCGTAGCAAGAATCTTGGTTTGAGGGCCTTTTACGCTCTTCTTATCGGAGTTAGAATTCAAATTTGGATGTATTTCAATTATGCCATTTAGGGGCTGTAACAAAGTTCTTTAAAATAATGTTGCAACTTCAATTAATTCCATGCAATTACCTGGTACCTAAACGCCCACTTCCATTTAATGGAGAATTTAGTAAAACCTGCCTTGGCAAGTAACTCTGTTAACTCCTTACGGGTAAAAGCCTTACGGATGGAAAGCAACCCATCATGTCTGCTGATTTTTGAAAAATTAATAAGCTTTGAGGTAAGCCGAAAAAGCAGGTAGGCCACAGCAGATCGTTGAAGATCGTTAATGAATACCACCGAATTTTTTTCTCTGCAAGCTGCCAGAAATTCCACGATTTGATCTTCTTCAAAATGGTGAACAAACAGGTTGAGCATCACAATGTCAGCGCCCATTGCCTTGAACTCATTCGAAAAGATATTGAGTTGTTTGTATTGAATTTTAGGAAAATCAATTGACCTCATTTTAGCAAAGTCAATGGCATTTACATTGGCATCAACGCCAGTTAGCTCAAGGTTGAAAGGCCTATTGGCACTCCATTTAGCCAGTTCCCGTAAGGTGTCGCCACCTCCACAACCCACATCAACCACTCTAATAGGGCTTAGTAGGTTTCCTTTGTCAACAATCCGCTCAATTCCCTCCTTCACCACCGAGTAACCTCCCAGATTGGAGTTTACCCATTGCAATTCCCTTAGGTTTTGAGTGAGGTCATTTCCCTGCAACTCAAAATCATCAAGGATTTCCTTTTGTCTGCTTCTGGTTTTAAAGATTAAGGGCATTGGCTTAATTTATAGTGCTAAGCTACAGCTAAAGGTGTAGAATTATTAATTGTTTAATTGACTTTAAAAGTCCTCGACTCCGCTCGGACTGGACAACTAGTGTGGGGAAGTAACAAAATGGAGAAAGGGGCAGTAAAATTTGGCAAACCTCATTCAGCCATCTTTCCAAAGCTTTGGGAGGTAGCCTCCCGGAGCGCAGTCGAGGGACATTAAAAACCTTAATCGATTTGTTACCTAGTAATGCCTTAGGTTTCATCTTTTACCAAATGGCTTTTATTTCGGCATCCTGCCAATTCCTTCAGCTTATCCCAATTGTCTTCAATTAGTGCCCTTTTCTTTTGGGCAGACCATCCTTTTAAACGCTTTTCCCATTCATAGGCCAAGCCATAGTCAATGAACTGTTCTGCAAAAACAAGATTTACAGGCCTTCGTTTAAAAGTATACGCTTCAGGATTTAATCCATGTTGGTGCTCATTAAACCTTCTATCTAAATTATTGGTAACACCGGTATATAACGTACCGTCAGAGCACTCCAGAATATATAACCACAAAGACATTTAGTAAATTTTGGTTATTTCTAAAGTATGGAAAAGATTGAAGTTTAAGGAAAAGTCCTCGACTCCGCTCGGAACGGAAATTTTGAGGGGAACGGACTTGATATTGGTAGAGTGCCTTAATCAGTTGCCCTAAACACAGTTAGCTATTAAGGAAATGCCTATGCTAGTTTGCCACCCCGAGCGGAGTCGAGGGGCAGTGGTAACAACAAGTCCTCGACTGCGCTCGGACCAGACAACTTGGATGGCCTTGGTATTAAGCTGAAGTGCGGGTTTGAAATAACTAACAGGAAACTTTACCTACCTAAAAGACACCAACCTTTGGAGCTTGCCTCTCCGAGCACAGTCGAGGGGCTAAACTACCTCCCTTCCATGGCTCATCCGCACTACCTGTCTTAAGGCAAAAGGCAGAGCTTTGGCCACTCCCACCCCAAAATTGGATAGTGTTGATTGCCCGAAAAGCCCTTGAACGGCATGCCCAAACGTTAATCGGGAATTAAATGTGTGGCGCCACTCCATAGCGTAGCTGCTTTCCATTTCCTTACGGGAAGTTGCACCTGTTAAAAAAAGGTGAACGGCCTGAGAACAGATTTTAGCAGAATGAATGGCCATAGCCATGCCGTTGCCACAAAGCGGATGAATCAATCCTGCCGCATCACCGCTCATCAAAATGTGATTTTCAACTGCTTTCTTTCTGGAAAAATTAA
>CAXBJE010000409.1:0-3471 GCA_963975525.1 uncultured Owenweeksia sp.
ATGCCGATAAAGACAGAAAGATAAAGCAACTACAGCAGGGCGTTCTTTTTCCGGTTACCCAAAAAGATTTAACCCCAGAAGCCAATAAAGAATACACCGTGGCCGACATGATTACCGGTTATGGAACAGCCGAATCAGTTCGTCATTTTTATGATATTTATGGAGGTGAGCTTAGCGGAAAGCGAGTGATAATACAAGGTTGGGGAAATGTGGCAGCAGCAGCAGCCTACTACCTTACCCAAAGCGGAGCCAAAGTGGTTGGTATTATTGACCGTGTAGGAGGATTGATAAATGAAAATGGATTCTCTTTTGAGGAAATCACCAAGCTATTTAATGCCAAAACTGGTAACTACTTAGTAGCGGACAACCTAATAAAGTTTGATGAAGCCAACGAGCGCATTTGGACTATTGGTGCTGAGATTTTCATTCCTGCTGCAGCTTCGAGGTTGGTAAACAAAGACCACCTTGATAAAATGATTGACAATGGACTGGAGGTTATATCATCCGGAGCCAACGTACCATTTGCCGATAACGAAATTTTTTACGGACCTATATCCGAATATGCTGACCAAAAAGTGAGCTGTATCCCTGATTTTATTTCAAACTGTGGAATGGCAAGGGTATTTGGCTACCTGATGGAAGACAATATTGAGCTTAGTGATACTGCCATATTTGGAGACACCTCCAACACTATCAAAAAGGCGCTGGCCAATTGCCATAAGCGAAGCAACAACAAGCTGCAGCTTACCAAAACGGCCTACGAAATCGCATTAAAACAACTTGTTTAATCCTACTGCCCCATGTATATCTTAATGGTTGTAATTTTTGTTCTGGGCTATGCTGCCATAGCCTTTGAGCATAATATTCGTATTGATAAAGCCGCTTCTGCACTTATTACGGGAGTACTATGCTGGACGGTTTATGTGCTTGGAGCCGATCAGATTATCAATTTTCAGGACATTCCTGCCTACTTAATGAACTTGTTCTCAGAAGGAGGGCATACGGAGAGGAGCGCTATAATTCCCCATTTTATTGAGCATCAAATGCTGGAGCATTTGGGCGAAATTGCCTCTATCCTTTTCTTTCTTATGGGCGCTATGACCATTGTGGAACTTGTAGATGGGCACGAAGGTTTTGCAGTAATTACAGACCGAATCAGAGCTACCAAAAAATCTAAACTGATTTGGATTGTTGGGCTTATCACGTTCTTCTTTTCAGCTGCGCTGGATAACCTTACCACCTCTATTGTAATGATCTCACTTCTGCGTAAGCTGATTGATGATAAACAAGACAGGTGGATGTTTGCCGGACTTGTAATTATTGCGGCAAACGCAGGGGGTGCCTGGTCTCCTATTGGTGATGTTACTACAACCATGCTTTGGATTGGTTCTCAAATTACAGCCGGAGCCATTATAGTTAAGCTGATTATCCCAAGTTTGGTTTGCCTTATCATTCCACTTATCGTGCTTTCTTTTACCATGAAGGGAGATGTAAAGCGCCCCATGAAGTCAGAAGGCCTGGAACATTACACCAACCCCACCACAGCCAAAGAACGCAACATCGTATTTATAGCAGGTGTTTCCGGGCTTTTGTTTGTACCTGTATTTAAAACCTACACGCACCTGCCTCCTTTTATGGGGATGATGTTGAGTTTGGGTGTATTGTGGGTTATTACTGAGGTAATGCACCGCAGCAAAAACAAGGAAGAAAAAAACCACTTAAGTGTGATTGGAGTTCTTCGTAAAATTGATACTGCCAGCGTACTGTTCTTCCTTGGTATCCTATTGGCTGTGGCCAGCTTACAGTCTGCAGGTCAGTTGCGCACCATGGCTTCTGCTTTAGATGCCAGCATTGGCACAAGTGAAGAAACAGGAATTTATGCCATCAGTATGATTATTGGTTTGCTTTCGGCCATTGTGGATAACGTGCCATTGGTTGCTGCCTCTATGGGTATGTATGATATCAGCCCTGTGGCAGGTTCCTTCTTCGCTCAGGATGGTTTGTTCTGGGAGTTTTTGGCTTACTGTGCCGGTACAGGTGGTAGTGCTCTTATTATTGGTTCCGCAGCCGGTGTGGCGGTAATGGGCTTGGAAGGCATTCCGTTTGGATGGTATTTAAAGAAAATCTCTATCCTGGCACTTATCGGCTATTTTGCCGGAGCGTTTACTTATATCTTACAAGAGAGTATTTTCCATCTATAGAGATATAGTACTCATATTATTCGTTCAAAACATTGCATTTTCTGATTTCAGAAAGCATAGACAGAATTGATCGACTTTATACAGTTGGGAGCTTTTGGCTTTTAGGTTTAGGCTTACTCTTAGTGATTCTGCCCTATGACTCCACCACCTATTTAGAAAGCGCAATCATAGCTACTGTTTTCAATTTGGGATACCATATGACGTTCCATTTTATTAGCATTTTATATTATGAAGTGCTAATCTGGGTGGAGAGAAATGGCACATCTCAAATTGCAATTCTTGCAAAATTCATGGTTTTGCTCTTTGCGTATGCACTCCTTTTAGGTTCATATGGATTTATCGCATTTCTAATAATAAGGGCTTTTGTAACATTCGACTTTTCTTATCTAACACCAACCCCTGTGCTAGCTGGGCCAATTCTGGGAACAAACAAGTTAATTCTTAAATTAAAAAGCAAAGCTGGCTAGCACCGCTGAATCAACCACTCATTAAAAGTGTAAACTATCAATTGTTAATTTTTCTTTTTGGGCTTATAATCTGCGCTTAGGTAAGCCGTTATCTTTGGAGGTAAAATAAACCCTTCATGTATATACCCTTTTTGCAGATTTCAATGCCCGACACCACCGGAACGGGCACAGAAGAAATTCAGCCTGTTGAGAAAACGCTATCTATAATGGATCTTATCACCAGTGGTGGTATTGGAGGCCAGCTCATCATGGCTGCCCTGTTTATCCTCTCCATTGTGGCCGTTTACATTTTCATTGAAAGATTCAATGCCATAAAACGCGCCAATAAGGTAGATGCCAACTTTATCAACAATATTAAAGATCACGTAAGCCATGGCCGCTTAGATGCCGCCCGCGCACTTTGTCAAAGTCAGGATACCCCCGTGGCTCGAATGATACAGAAAGGGATTTCACGTATTGGTAAACCTTTAAAGGATATCACCTCTGCTATTGAAAACACCGGTAAACTGGAAATATCACGATTGGAGAAAAACCTGGCCAGCCTTGCCACCATTGCAGGAGCCGCCCCAATGATTGGTTTCCTTGGTACCGTAATCGGGATGATTTTAGCATTCCATGATATGGCTTCTGCCGGAGGGCAAATTGACATTGAAATGCTGGCCGAGGGAATTTATACTGCCATGACTACTACAGTGGCGGGATTGATTGTAGGTATTATAGCCTATATCGGTTACAACCTTTTGGTAACAAGGGTTGATAAGGTAGTTTACAAGATGGAAGCCAATACGGTTGAATTCCTTGAC
>CAXBJE010000410.1:0-3458 GCA_963975525.1 uncultured Owenweeksia sp.
CCGTCCATTGATGTATGGGGGATTTGGCGCGAACCCAGGGACATTGTTTCTTCCATCATGAGAAATGACTTTTATGGTGAGTGGTATGCTGATGGAATTGCAGAATTGTTGCCTACCATAAAGGGAGAAGAGTTTTTAAGTGAAACCTATTTAAGCTTTGCAGATGAGCTTAATACCGATGTAAAAAGAACAGCATTTCTTCTGGCTGTAAGAACTCATTTCTTTCTTAAATACCTTGATGCGGACAAGCTAATTATCTATGAAGAGTTCAGAAGTGCCCCTTCCTATTTAGAGGTATTTTTAAACAACTATGGCCTAGCCTCTCATAACTTTGATGATCTTGCCAAAAAGGATTTAAACATCATTGGTAAATCAATGGCAGCAAATAAAGGCTATCATTTTAGCGCAGAAGACTCGGAATTTATGGAGAGGATTTTTGCACCAATACAAGAACTTAAGACACAGAAATTTTCAGTATGATAAAATTTTTAGACCTACAGGCCATCAATGAGCCCTACCGTGCAGATTTTAAAAAGTCGCTGGATGAAATTTTAGACAGTGGATGGGTGCTAATGGGTAACAACGTAACGGCATTTGAAAAGGAGTTTGCCGAGTATTGTGGTGCCAAGCATTGTATTGGTGTAGCCAACGGATTGGATGCGATTACCATTATTCTGCAGGCTTACAAACAATTGGGAAAGCTTAAAGAGGGTGATGAGGTAATTGTGCCTTCCAACACCTACATAGCTACTATATTAGGAGTACACCATGCTGGGATGGTGCCTGTAATGGTAGAGCCGGATGAAGTTACATTTAACTTAAGTGCCGAAAAGGTAGCCAAAGCTATAACCCAAAAAACCAAAGCCATATTTACGGTACACCTATACGGTCAGCTAAGTAATATGGAGGAGTTGTTGGACCTTTCAAAAAAACACAATCTGATATTTTTGGATGACGTGGCTCAGGCCCACGGTGCTGAAATGAAAGACGGGCGAAAGGCGGGAACCATTGCCGATGCCAGCGCTTTTTCGTTTTACCCCGGTAAAAACCTTGGTGCCATTGGCGATGGTGGCGCTATTACAACCAATGATGATGAGTTGGCAGCTGCTATTGCAGCTTATCGCAACTATGGTTCGCATCAAAAATATTACAACATATATAAGGGGGTAAACAGCCGCCTGGATGAATTGCAGGCCGCCTTTTTACGTACCAAACTTAAAAACCTGGAGGCTGACAACGAAAAGCGTAGAGAAGTAGCCAGGCTGTATTTGAATGGCATTACTAATCCATTGGTACAATTGCCCTATTACAGTGGTACTACAGATCATGTATTTCACCTATTTGTGGTTAGGGTAAATAGCAGGGAAGCCTTTATTGAGCACCTAACGGCAAATGGGGTGCAAACCGTAATTCACTATCCTGTACCGCCACATAAGCAAGAGGCTTATAAAGAGTGGGCCGATCAATCTTTTCCTGTTTCCGAAGCTATCCATAATGAGGTTGTAAGTTTGCCGATTAGTCCTGTGCAGTCAGTAGAGGATACAATGAAAATCATTGAAGTTGTAAATGACTTTACTGTTTAGAATTTATATACTCCTGAAACGTAAAATGTTTCAGAGCGCATCCGACAAAAACTATAAGGGTAAGCCTAAGTTAAACCAGCCTACCCTTATAAAACTGCACCCCAAGGCAAAATTGGAGTTTGCAGAAAATGTAAAGCTCGGTTGGCCTCAGGCAGTCTATTACTATTCTGGCTATATCAACATAAAAATTGCTGGTGCTGATGGGGCAATCACAATTGGTAAAAACACCACAATCAACAATAACGCTCACTTTTATTGCGATTCGTCATCCATTACCATTGGAGACGATTGCTTAATTGGCCCTGGTTTTTTTTGCATGGCCTCTGATGGTCATGATATAAACCCGGAGGCGCGTAGAACCGGAGTGGTAAAAGGTGCTCCAATAACCATAATGGACAATGTGTTTATTGGTGGAGGTGTAACGGTGCTAAAAGGGGTGGAAATAGGAAAAAACTCTGTTATTGCTGCTGGTTCAGTGGTAACAAAGTCCTTTCCTGAAAATTCAATTATTGGGGGAAATCCTGCAAAGCTTATAAAGGAGATTGAATGAATTTGGAGTCGCCACTTGTTACTGTAAGGATACCATCTTACAACCATGCCCGGTTTGTAGAAAAGACTATACTGGCCGTGCTAAACCAAACCTTTCAGGATTTTGAGCTCATTGTGATTGATGATTGCTCAACTGATGGTTCGGATGAAATAATAAGCAGACTTCAAGAGCAACACAATTTTACCTATATCCGTCATACAGAGAATAAGGGTATTACCTACTCCATGAATGAGTTTAACACTTTGGCGAGGGGTAAGTATATGGCAGGTTGCGGATCTGATGATTTTTGGGAACCCAATAAACTGGAGCTTCAGGTGGCCTTTATGGAGGCCAACCCTGATTTTGCAGTGTGCTATGGCAAAGCCATGCAAATAACCGAAGACGATGAAAAGGTGGGCGAAATTTCTTCGGACAGCTATCGTACCGGTTGGCTGTTTGATGAGATAATTACCAAAAAGCTTTCGCTGGTGGCACCCACCACTATGATGCGGTTGGAAGCCTTGAGGGAGGTGAGAGGGTATGACAGTGGATTCATGGAAGATTTCCCCATGTGGCTTAAGCTGGCCGATAAGTACCAGTTTGGATTTATTGATGAGGTACTTACCAATTACAGGGTGCATCCCGGTAACCTTACCCGGCAGTTTGAAAAACGCATGGCCCATCAAAAGCAAATTATTGATGCTTATAAGCATAAGCCGATTTACAAAGAGGCTAATGCCCTGTGGCACTTGCGCTGTTTTGCATTATACAGCCGCAATGGTATGAAAGAGGCTAAGGCCCACTTACAGCCAAGTCTTAGGTTTTTATTTACCAAGCCATTTATACTGGCATTTTTAATGTACCTCAAAAATGTAGCGCTTAAGTAATGTCAAAAACCAAAGTGCTATACCTGGTATATCAATCTCCTAACCTTGCCAATGGTGGGCTTAAGAGCCTGCTTGGGGTTATTCTCAATCTAAAAAAAACCGAACCGCTGGTTCTTACCAACATAGAGTCGGCCTTTACCCAAAAACTGATTGATGCAGGAGTGAGGGTGGTGATTGAAAAACCCACGGGCAATAAGTTTACGGGCATTGTAAGGCTCAACAAAAGGGTAAGTAGCCTGCTGCGTAGTGAAAAAATAAATGTGTTGCACTGTAACGATATTGATGCATTATGGTGGGGCGTTTGGGCCGGCAAGCTTAATAGGGCTAAGGTTATATTCAATATACGTGGGGTAAAAAAGGTGGGCGATAAGTATAGCCTGAAGTGGTATCCGGTAAATTTTTGTGATGAAGTGATTTTCCTTTCTCAGGAAATGAAGGAAGAGTTGCAAAGGAGGTGGA
>CAXBJE010000411.1:0-3457 GCA_963975525.1 uncultured Owenweeksia sp.
TAGCGTGGCTAGGCTCAGTAAAGCAAGTAGCGGAATGGAAAGCAGGAATTTCATAATCTATAGTGGGTGCAATTAGCCAAACGCTTAAAGTTCAAATTTGGTTTTCGCAATTACAGTTGACTTCAAAAAAAAGCCCTGATTTCAATTTTTCTGAAATCAGGGCTTTAAATGTATTATCCATTTTGGTGGACTAGATGTTTTAAGCCAGGTGCATACCTACAGGTAACATCTTTCTTCTTTTCATGTTCTTTTTAAAGTGTGCTTTTACAAACTTCGTCATAGGTACTACACGCATCCCTGTTTCTTCAATCATGTCCAGGGTTTTTTCAAGCATTTCGGTGGCTTTGCCAGATTCTTCAAAATCACCGGGAAAACTAACTTTCGTTAAAAAGTATTTCTTTTCTTGAATTTGATATTCAATTACAGCTAGCATTTCACCTTCACGCACTTCAAAGTGCCTCATTTCCGTGTTGTCAATAACTTCCATTTTATTTTGCTAATTCAAGGGGATTAGGGGAACGAATCATCAAAAATACGAATTATGAACAAATTTTTTGTGAAGGCTTATTGTCCATATAGCATCAATAGTTGATTTATAGCGCATTAAATTGTGGAAAATGCAATACTGTAAATTCCTAATTATTATGTAATTCAATACTTTATACTACGGAATAATTACCGAAAGACATTTGGAGCAAATACTCACTTTTAGATGATCGGTATCCTTTTGTAGTTCTCCGTCAATTTGAAAGCTCACCTTCCGGTTTACCTTCAATTCCAACTCCCTGGCTTGTAATACCTGCAGGTGGCTTGAGTCTGAATCAACAAAATCGAAGAACTGGCCGGCAATGCCCGCCAAATTCACTTCTGTAAGAACACATACTTCAAAAAGGCCGTCATCTGTTTTACCAATTTTGTTTAGCAAAGCACCCGTTCCATAGCGGCTGGCGTTGGCAAAGGCTATCATATAGCCTTGCATTTCCACCGGCTTGCCATCCAGCGTAAGCTGCGCCTCAAAGGGTTTTTTATTCATCAATTCGGCAATCACACCTTTGGCATATCCCAAAAATCCTCTGTGCTCGGTGGCCTCAAAATGCTTTACCAAATTGGCGTTTAGGCCAACATCACTAATATGCATGGCGAGGTGCTGCTCATTAAACAATAGCATATCAATGGTTTTGGTTTTGCCCTTCTCAATAACTTTAAGGGCATCATCAATATGTGGAGGCAGTTCTAACTCTACACTCATGCCATTGGCTGAGCCAGATGGAACAATGCCCAATGCCACATCGGTATCCTTAACCAAACCTGCACACAGCAGTACAGTACCATCTCCACCAACAGCAACCAGCTTTTGGGGTTTATAGGTTTGCAGGGCCTCCTTTATCTTTTTTTCATCATCATTGCCGGTAGTTTCTATAATTTCCGAATTATGCCCCGAACTTTGTGCCCAGGTTTTAATTCTTTTTATAGCAGTAGTTTTATCCCTGCCACCTGAGATAGGGTTTACAACAAAAAGGATTTTTTTGCTCATAGTAGCCGCATGACTAATTTATTCAGCCGCAAATTTAGATGATTTCAAAGCCGCCCGAATGGGCAGATTATAAAGAAGCCCCGATTACAGGATCATGGTTGAAGCGATGGCTTAAAAGCCGCTTCCGCTATGTGGATTACCCGTTTTTGCTCGCTTACCGCGGATATGGAAATCCTGAAAAGTTCATCCTTCAAGGACATGTTTTTAGAGGCATGGCACTTACCCGTCCGCGCAGAAGGCACTCGGCATGGAAAAACTTCATCAGCCTCATTAAAATGTTTTTGATTCGCACCGTTCCTGAAGCTACCGTTCAGCTGGATATGGATGGTGTAATGCACAAAGCCAAAACAAATGAAAATGGCTTTTTTGAATTTGAAATTACCAGGCATGGACTGAGTGCAGGTTGGCACCAGTTTGAATTGACCTTGATGGATGAGTTGGTAGAAGGGCAGGAGAGCGTAAATCTGGAGGCTGAGGTGATGATACAGGATGATTTTGAATATGGCCTGATCTCGGATATTGATGATACCTTCTTGGTATCGCACGTTACCAGGGTGTTTAGGAAACTGTATGTGCTGCTTACCAAAAACTCCGAAAGCCGAAAGCCCTTTAAGGGAGTGGTAAGTTTTTATGGATTATTGGCCAAAGGGGTTTCTCCCAAGCCCAACCCGTTTTTTTATGTGAGCAGCAGTGAGTGGAACCTTTATGACTTCCTTATACGATTTATGCGATTTCATGATTTGCCCAAGGGCGTTTTGCAGCTTAAAGACATAAAGGACAACTGGCGCGACTTTTTTAAAGCCGGAAGTTTTAGAGGACACGATCATAAGCGATTGAAGATAGAGCGGATCCTAAAAATGTACCCCAATAAGAAGTTTATATTATTGGGCGATAATGGCCAGCACGACCCTTACATTTACTTAAAACTTGCGGAAGAATACCCCACACAGGTAAAAGCCATTTATATACGGGCGGTAAAAAAATCGCACCGTGATGGTGTAAACCGCGAACTGGCCAAAATTGACGACAAAGCCATACCCAGCCTACAGTTTAAGCGAAGTGCCGAAGCTATGGAACACGCGAGGAGAGAGGGGTTTATTGGGTGAGGATGATTAACGGTTTGGCTATGCGCATTATCCCGAAGGGTATTGCGTATAGGTTTTGTTAGCTGTGGTTTTTCTTTTCTTCATTCGTTAATTCTATTGTCAATTCTGCTAAACATTGAAGTCCAATAGCTCCTTCTGGCAACCTTTTATCGCTAAAAGTATCCAAGAACAACTTGATTTCTTCAATTTTGGGTTCAATTACTTTTATCACATCCTTGCGTTGTTTTTTTGAAAGTCCTTCAATTAATTCATCTCTTTCAAAGTCGTTAGTAACAGCCAAATTTTTAAACCTTAAGAGTATTTGTCGAAGGTCATTGGGCAAGTCGGAATAGTCCGTTCCTGCAGCTTTGTCTGGAAAGTTGAGTTCGATTATTGTTTTGAATTTTTTACAAACATCGATTTCAAATAACAGTTGTCTGTTGTGCCTCAATGTAAGCTGTAATGAGTTTCTATAAACTGTTAGTCCTTCATTGTTATCAAAGTCAAGTGTTTTTAACCTGTCTTTGAGCAGCTCAATACAATTGAGAATTTGATCGTTTTTTGAATTGTCTGTATATATTTTTCCGATTCCGTCTATCTCCATAAGGTATTTGTCAGCGAAGCAAATTTTGTCAGGAACATTTATGGAAAAGAGCAAAGAAGTCGTTAAAGGCATTTCTACCTTCAATAAATTACTAAAAAACCAAACTTTAAATCTATTTTCTTGGTCGTCCTTGAATTTGAAAAGTCGAGTTGATTTGGCATTCAGATTGGGGTCAAAAAGATTTACTTCCTGACTTTTTGGTCCGAACATTTTTAGTTTGTTTCTTATCTCTTG
>CAXBJE010000412.1:0-3435 GCA_963975525.1 uncultured Owenweeksia sp.
TGAACGCATATATGTAATTTAAGGAAGCGTCATATTTCGCAAGAAAAATGTCATAATTTCCATTATGAGAGCTCAGGAAAGCCGTATTGGAGGAAGGGTCAAAATCTGCTGTTCCGGCAAAAGAACCCGTGATATATACATTTCCACTTCCATCAATCGTCACAGACCTGCCCTTGTCAAAAGAATTGCCCCCGAGATTAATAGCATTAAGATAGTTTCCTAAAGGATCATACTTTGCTAAAAATATATCCGATTGACCACTAGAGGTTAGGTTGGCCGTTTGTGCCGAGGGATCAAAGTCCACCGTGCCATAAAAATCCCCAATCACATAAGTGTTTCCAATGCTATCCACGGTCACAGAATAAGACTCATCAGCATTACCACCTCCAAATCTTATCGCATATACATAGTCTCCGTAAGAATTATATTTTGCCAAAAAAACATCACTGGCGCTGCCGCTTGAGCTAAGATTGGCCGTGTTTGCAGAGGGGTCAAAATCTACGGTTCCTCTAAAATATCCCGTTACATAGGCATTTCCGCTTGCATCTGTTGCAATTGAGCGCCCTAAATCATAATCAGTTCCCCCTAAGCCTTTGGCATAAACGAAATCCTGCGCCTGGATACCACAACACACACAAAAAAAAGCGAACAAAAAAGCTGTTTTTAGGAATTGGATGCTTGGAATGAATCGTCTAACCCAATCAAAGTTAATGGGTTGAGCCGGCATTTGAAAAACCAAAAGCACTAAGCCAATGGATGTAAATAAGGTTTTAAGTGATTTTTTCATTTTAAGGTAGTTTGGTTTGATAGTTAAATACTTCTCCACATGTGGATTATCCAACACCCACTAACACCCTCAGGTATCGTAATATCACCGCAAACAAATGAGGTGATGCTAGGAGTTCAATAATCTGTAAAGAGTTTTCAACCTGGTGGCTGAACCTTAAAATGGTAATGTTAAAAGTACTTATTTTTTACGCACAGAACGCAAACGCCTTCAAAGACAAGGTATTAAAGAACAAAAACCACTCTGGATGCTAAAGGGCTACTTCAAATTCGCCCCTCTCTTCTCCGGCTCATATTTCACAAAAATGTTCATCCAAATAATCCGCGATAAGCGCAGTACAATTGGGGAACCCAGAATTAGAACAGCAGTGAGGGCGCCAATAACCTCCCACACCCCGGGATTAAAAAACATATGAGAAAGTATAAACGTGGCTACACCCAGGGCTACCGTTAAAGCATAGCTTACATACATGGCCCCATAAAAAAAGGCCGGCTCAATCATGTAGCGCAAACCACAGTGCTCGCAGTGCTCATGCATGGCAAACATCTTCGAGAAATTATAAGGGTTTTTACTTTCAAACACTTCACCCTGATGGCAGCGCGGGCATTTATACTTAAAAATACTGTAGAGCTTTGTTCCTTTGCCGAATAATGCCATGATTGAATTTTAAAGGTCAAAATTAGACCACTTAGCGGGCTTAGGTGTAACTTATGTAACACTTTAAAATATATTGCTGCCCCTCGGCTACAACAATCCCTTTAAGCCCATTACTTTTGCAAACTTATGGTAGGAATTAACAATATCAGCCTTCAATACAACGACAGGCACATATTTAGAAACGTTTCATTTTTAATAAACCCAACCGACAAAATTGGTTTGGTAGGGAGTAATGGTGCCGGTAAGTCAACACTACTCAAGGTTATTAATGGCAGCATTTCTACAGATGCCGGCAACGTAAGTAGCCCCAAAGACTTTGTGCTGGGCTATCTCCCCCAGGAGTTGCCGCTATATGATGGCCGCACGGTTTGGGAAGAGGCCGAATCTGCCTTTAGCGAAATAAAAGAGATAGAGAAAGGGATAGACCGGATAAACCATCAGCTTGAGATTCGTACAGACTATGAAGCCGAAAGCTACATGACCCTTATTGAAGACCTGAACCGGCTTACCGAAAGATTTAGCCTGGTGGGCGGGTACACCTACCATGGTGACTTGGAGAAGATATTAAGCGGGCTAGGTTTTACCCGTGAAGATTTTAACAGGCAAACCACAGAATTTAGTGGTGGATGGAGGATGCGGATTGAACTGGCCAAATTGCTGTTGGCTAAAAATGATCTTTTGCTATTGGATGAGCCTACCAACCACCTGGATATAAACTCTATTATTTGGCTGGAGGAGTTTTTGAAAAATTATGAAGGTGCCATTGTAATGGTTTCTCACGATAGATTTTTTCTGGATAACATTACCAAACGTACAGTAGAGATTGTACAGGGCACAGCTTACGACTACCCAGTGCCCTACACTCGTTTTACCCAGTTGAGGGAAGAGCGCATCAACATCCAAATACAAGAGCAAAAAAATCAGGAAAAGGAAATTAAGCATACGGAGCAGCTGATTGAAAAGTTCCGCTACAAGGCCTCTAAGGCGGCTTTCGCCCAAAATCTTATCAAAAAACTAGATAAGATGGAGAAGATTGAAATTGATGTGGATGATTCCAGTAAAATCAAATTCCGGTTTCCGCCAGCCCCTCGGTCAGGTAAAATTGCCTTAAAAGCGCACAAGCTGGGTAAAAGTTATGATGACAAGGTGATTTTTAAGGATGTTGATCTTGAAATAAACCGAAACGAAAAAGTGGCTTTTGTGGGCCAGAATGGGCAGGGAAAATCAACCTTAGTAAAGATTATTGCCGAGCACCTAAAGCATACCGGGCAACTGGAAATTGGCCATAATGTGGAAATCGGTTACTACGCGCAGGAACAAGCCAAAACGCTGGATGGCAACATCACCTTATTGCAGACGGTTGAAGACGAAGCTCCTGAAGATTTACGCAAAAGAGCAAGGGATTACCTGGCTTCCTTCCTGTTTACAGGAGAGGACGTGGAAAAGAAGGTGAAAGTATTAAGTGGTGGGGAAAAAGGCCGATTGGCTCTTTGTAAACTTTTGCTACGCCCATACAACCTTTTGGTGATGGATGAGCCCACCAACCACCTTGATATGAAGAGTAAGGAGATGTTGAAAAATGCCCTTATGAAATATGATGGCACTTTGGTTTTAGTTTCTCACGATAGAGCTTTTTTGCAGGGCCTTACTGAAAAACTGTACGAGTTCCGTAATGGAAAAGTAAAGCAGTTTTTGGGCACCATTGACGAATATCTGGAAGCCCGAAAATTTGACGACTTCCGTCAGTTGGAAAAGGAAGGTGATAAAAAACCGGAAGCACCAAAGGAAAACACCGAAAAGCCAGCCATCTCTCGCGAGGAGCGCAAGCAATTGGATAAAGACATCCGCCAGGCCGAAAATGAAATCCGTAAGCTGGAGCAGACCATAGAAAAGCTGGAAGGTGAGATTGATGCTATTGACGAACAAATGCATGATCCTGTAAAGTTTAAGGAGCTGAGCAAGGAGCCCGATTTTTACGATAAGTACGAAGC
>CAXBJE010000413.1:0-3392 GCA_963975525.1 uncultured Owenweeksia sp.
TGTCGTTGCCAATTTTAATAAGCCCCTTCAACTTGTGATGGGGCTTTTTTTATTTCAGACCTATTCTAAAACTCTAACCTCCGTACGTCTATTTGCTTGGCGACCTTCGGCTGTTTCGTTTGTGGCAATGGGATGTTTTTCACCATAGCCAGCGGCTGTTATCCTTTTAGCTTCAATTCCTTTAGAAATAAGATAGGTCCTAACTGTTTCAGCCCTTTTTTGGGATAGTATGAAATTGGCTTCTTCTTCACCAACATTGTCTGTGTGTCCCGCAATTTCAATATTTGTCAGCTTTTTAAGCTTCATAAAATCCACTAGGTCTTTGAGTTGTGCATAGCTGTTTTTGGTAAGTGTGGCTCGGCTCGATTCAAAATGGACATTGTTAAGGGTAAAAGTCTTGGCTGGTTTAAACTTTATGTTTATCTGATATTTAAGCCGGTTTTGCCCTTCTGCCAAAGCGGGTATTGAAAACTTTATGTAATCCACATCTTCTCCAAAGCCCTTTATTTTTATTTGGTAGGAACTCGAGTAGGGTAGGTCAATTTCAAATTCACCTTTATCATTACTTGTGGTTTCAAATAGTTTTTTGGTTTGGGTATTTTCGAAAATTATTACCTCGCCCGTTTTAAGATTTTCCTCAAAGTCAGTTATTACGCCTTCCACAAAAGCCATTGGCTCCACGTTGACTTCTTGTGAGAATGAAAAGAATGACGAAAAACAAAGGCAAACGAGATATAAAAGGGGAGTATAGTTCATAGTACAAGTTTTGGATTAATATGGCTTAAACGATGCTTTATATCAAGTCATTGTAACTTGGGGAAAATCATTTGCCATAGTGATGGTAGTCGCCAATTTGGCTTTTTTACAATTGGCTAGCGAAGATGCAATAGCTATTTCCTGAGGTTGGTTTATAAACCATAAAAAAAGGCACTCATAAAGAGTGCCTTAAAATTACCGGTAATGTCTAACCTTGATTCTAGGCATCCTCACCGCTTTCCTTCTCAGAAGATTCTTCTTCGGGTTTATTAACCTCTCTAATCTTCACCGTAATCATTTTCATCTTTTCCTTAAGCAATTCTATTTGTTGCTTTTGGTTTTCGATGTTTTTAGAGGCTTCCTTTAGCAATGGGCTTTTAGGGTTACCACTAAAGAAGCTCATATTGGTTTCCAGCTGATTTAGCTCTTTAGAGGCCTCATCTATTTGCTTCCTAATGGTATCACGCTCATAGCGCAGCTGGCGGTCATCGCCACTTCCGGCACCATCTGTCATAGCTTCCATTTTATTTTCAAAACGAATGCGTTGAGATTCCTTACGGTCAAGATCAATAGCATTAAACTTTTGGTCTAAGATTTTATTGAAATCTCTTTCAATTTGACTTTTTGCACGAGGCACCTGACCAATTTCCTTCCAGGAGTTTATAATTTCCTTAAGTTCCTGAACACCTTTTTTCTGATTGTCCTTTGGAGGATCATAGGCCTTTAGCTTTTCAATCAATTCACTTTTTGACGTGAAATTACCCTCCAGCTTGCTATCCTGGTTTTTGTTATGCTCTGTGAGTCTGTCAAAAAAGTGATTACAGGCGCTCCTAAACTCCTTCCAAATTTTATCAGATTCAGATTTTGGTACATGGCCAATTGTTTTCCATTGTGCCTGTATACGCTTAAGTTCGTTAGTGGTATTGCGCCAATCCTCACTGTCCTTAAGACTTTCTGCAATATTTACCAGCTCACGCTTTTTCACCAAATTATCATGATGGTCTTTTTTCAGGTTTTTGTAGTACTGGTTTTTGTTGTGATTAAAATCGCGCAATAACCCTCGGAATTCATCCCAAATAACATCATTATCAGGATGGTTTATACGGCCCAGTTTTCTAAAGTCTGTGCGGATAGCCTCAATTACCTTGATGGCCTGTTGCCATTTATGATGGCTATTTACACCAAAATAATCAAGCTCTTTTAGCCTCTCAACCAGTTTTCTCTTTTCTTCAATAAGTTCTGCGGCTTTTTCACGCATGGAAGCATAATGCTCCTCCCTCTTATCATGAAGTTTTTTGGTAATATCACTAAACCGTTCCCACATGGGCTCACGGTGTTCGGGATCAACCGGCCCAATATTTTTCCACTTTTTATGGTATGCCTGTAAATCTTTAAAGGCATCACGGATGCTTTCTTTTTCAAGAAGCGCTTCCGCTTTTTTAATAAGTTCTTCTTTGGCCTCCAGGTTCTTCTTAAAGTCAAGATCCCGTAACTCCTTATTGATTTTTATGTACTCGTAAAAATTCTCTACGTGATGATGGTAGGTTCTCCAAAGATCATTGGATTCCTGTCTTGGAACGGGGCCTGTATTACGCCACTCTTGTTGGATGGCGTTGAATTCCTTGAATGTATCACCTATAGATTCATCCTTATTGACCAGTTCCTTAATCTGCTCAATAAGCCCAAGTTTTGTTTTGAAGTTGGCTTCAAGGGCATCCTGCAACTCGCGGTAATGCTTTTGTCGTTTTGATTTATACTCAGAATATATAGTTCTGAATTTTTCGCGGAGGGGTTGGATGTATTGAAAATCCATTTCCACACCTCCACCTTCTAAAAACTCCTCAAGTTTTTTCTGGCGTTCTTCATTAAGGCTTTTCAGAACATTTTTGCGAATAGCCTCAAAATGTGCTTTTAGCTTTTGTACAGGCTCATTCTTAAGTAGCTTTTCGGCATCAGCCACCATTGCTTCCACAGTAGATTCTGAGTAATCAGGTAGTTCCAATTCATGATGTTCATGCTCATCATGGTCATCATCATCCGAATGTACTTCTTCAATATCATCTTCTTTTTCAAGGTCTTCATCAGAAATGATCATGGTGGTTTCCTTTTTATTGGATTCACCAATTAAAGCCTCACCTTCAATTGATGATTCCGGCTCCTTCACATCTTTTGCTTCTGAATCCTTAAGAGCATTTACCTTATCTGGTTTTTCCTGAAACTGTGGCTCTGTAGAGGCGATTTCTTCATCTGAACTTATCAGTATTTCTGTTTCAGCATTATCATGCTCACTAATCATTGATTCCTCAACAATGGAGTTTTCCTCTGAATCCTTAACCGGAGTATTTTGAACTCCCTGGGTTTCATCCTTAATCTCTTCCTTTTTACTTCCGTCTGCATTCTGCAGGTTATCCTGTACGCTATCCATAACTATTGCTTTGTTGCAAATTTAAACTTCATTCCAAATCTCCCATGCCTTCTCGGCCTGTAATACCAGCATTTCATATCCATTCTTAATAGTGGCACCTTTCTTTTCCGCTTCCACTAAAAAGGCCGTTTTCTCGGGATTATATACCAAGTCATAAATTAAATGATTTTCAGTTAACTGGCTTCCGCTCAGCAGAGGTCTTTCGCTAAGG
>CAXBJE010000414.1:0-3390 GCA_963975525.1 uncultured Owenweeksia sp.
TGGTATTTTGAAAAAAACCACAGTGCTGGAAGTTCCTTTGGCTGAGGAAATTTTACGATGGCTGAATGGTACTGCGGTGAAGCAGGCTATAATATCTTCAGTTGTGGGCGATGAGCTATTTAAGCAATTAAAGGCTAGGCTTTTGTTGCCGATAGTTCAGTTATCCCACAAAACTCCGATTCCATTTAATAATAAGTACGCTACCTCTTCCACATTGGGTTTGGATAGAATTGCTTTGGTTGCCGGAGCCGTAGCCGCTTATCCTAAACAAAATTGCTTGGTTATTGATGCTGGTACATGTATTACATACGATTTTGTGAATAGCGATGGCGAGTATTTAGGTGGAGCCATTTCTCCAGGAGTGCAAATGCGCCTTAAGGCAATGAATCACTTTACGGCAAGGTTGCCATTGGCAAAGGTTTCTGATGTAATTGATTTTATCGGTACCACAACTTTAGAGTCGTTGGGCTCTGGTGCGGTGCATGGAGCAATTAATGAACTCGCAGGTACAATTAATAAATATGAGAGCCGTTTTCCTGACATGATAACTGTCCTAACTGGTGGTGATTTAAGGGTATTTGATGGGTTGCTAAAAAATAGCATCTTTGCAGCCCCTGAATTACTGCTTTGGGGACTCAATAATATTCTGGACCAACATGCAGAAATGCTTTAACGGGATTTTTCTAATCCCTTTTTTTATTATCCCTTTTTCAATTTTCGCACAGCAAAGTTCTGTATCACCTTACTCACGCTTAGGGTTTGGAGATGTACAGCCTCAAATATATACGCGTGCACTGGGTATGGGAGGCGCCAACATTGCTTTAGTTGAGCCTTTAAATATTAATAACAGCAACCCTGCCAGCTATAGCTCTTTGGGGTTAACAACTTTTGAAGTGGGGCTTCAATTTGGGTTAATTGAGCAAAAGCAACTAAATCCTGACGTTACACTCAATAATAATATTAGCGGGATTAGATATTTTGCGATAGGTGTTCCTGTAAAAAAATGGTGGGGTAGTGCATTTGGCTTGCAGCCTTATTCGTTTAAGGGATATAGTATAGCCACCCAGCGCACGGGCCCTGAGGATATTTTGATTTATGACCAGTTTTCAGGTAATGGAGGCTTGAGTAAGGTGTATTGGGGTAATGGATTTACCGTGGCCGAAGGTTTATCAATAGGTGTTAATGCGGCATACATATTTGGAAATCTTGAAGAAGAAAATAACATATTATGGAGCAATGGTTTTTACGCCAGCAGGATTTTTGAAAATGCCAAGGTTAACGGATTACGTTTTGATTTTGGAGCGCGCTACGTTTATGAAATTGACGAAAATCGCGATTTTGCCTTGGGATTAACCTTTGCCAATAAAACCAAGTTAAGTACTACGGTTGATCATTACGCTTTTGTAACCAGTAGTAACGGTGTTTCAATAGATACCCTGGATAACATTAATGGTTACCAGTCTGATTTGGTGTTACCCAATGAATTTGGTTTGGGTTTTACCTACGGTCGTAAAACGGATAAGTCAATAAATTACGCTTGGGCAATAAATGGCGATGTTCATTTTTATCAGGGTAGCACTTTTGAAAATTTTGATGGTGAAATGAACCTAATGGATGGGCTTAGATTTGAGGTTGGGGCCTTAATTACACCGGGACTAACCTTCACCAAGGATAATAGATTGAGTTATTTTGAATTAATAGAATATCGCCTTGGAGGTTTTTATGAGAACACTCCTTATAGCGTTGGTGGCACTCAGCTTAAGGACTATGGCATAACTATTGGTTTTGGACTGCCAATACGTGCTAGGAACTTGGCCCCCGGAGAACAAAAGAATACGATGGTTAACATTGGGGCTGTGCTTGGCAGAAGAGGTTCTCTGGATAATGGATTAATTCAGGAAAGCTACTTGAACCTTTATTTAGGTTTAACACTTAATGATAAGTGGTTCAATAAAATTAAATATCGTTAATTAATAATCAGGAAAAATGAGAAAGTTACTTTGGGTATTAATAGCTGCGTTAGGCATGAACACTGTAGCCCAGGCACAACCCAAATGGGGTGAGGATAGTGTTAAGTGTCGTGAAAATCTTTACATATATTATGAGTTGGCTAAAGCTAAAAATTACCTGGAAGCGTATGATAGCTGGATTTATGTATTTGAAAATTGCCCCGCTTCAAGTAAAAATAACGTGATCTTCGGTCCATATATCGCAGAAGCTAAAATCAAGGCAGCTAAAGATCCGGCCAAGAAGGAAGAGTTTAAAAAGCTACTTTTTAAAGTTTATGATAAAAGAACAGAGCTTTATCCTGATGATGAGGCTTATGTATTGGAAAGAAAAGGTCTTGATGTGCTGCAACACTGGCCAGATAGCACTAAACTAGCTTACAATCTGTTTAAGCAAGCTCTTGAAATGAGCAACGAGCATAGTGCTGCTTTTTACGACAAGTACTTTATTGCTGCTGCAATGTTGTTTAATGATAAGGTGTTTGAAATTACGGATGTGTTTCAGGCCTACAACGTGGTGCAGGAAGGTTTGGAGTACAACAACAACGTTTTGAACAAAGAGATTAAGGCACTTAAGACTAAGCAAGAAGATGGCACTATTACCGATAGAGAAAAAGCTCAGTTAGAGAAAGCAGAGCGTGAACTTGAGCGTTTTGATGCGGTGGTTACCAATAACGAAAAGATTTTGGGCCCAATTGCCACTTGTGACAAGCTGACCTTAATTTACAATGGTGAGACTTTTGAGGCCAATAAAACCGATGTGGTTTGGTTGAGAAGAGCCGCTAAGATGCTGGCCAGAGAGAGAGAGGGAGAAGATGGTGAAACAACAGACTGCACAGATGTTCCAACTTTCTTTAAAGTTGCAGAGGCACTTTACCAATTGGAGCCATCAGCAACAGCTGCCCGTGCGGTAGGACTGATTGCAGCGAAAAATGGAAACCTCTCAAAGGCTATCGAGTACTTTAAAGAAGCTGGTAACCTTGAAGTGGATCCAAAGAAACAGGCTACGGATTATATCAGAATTGCTAACTACTCCATTAAACTGGGTAGACTTTCTGACGCTAAAACGTATGCTCAGAAGGCCGCTAATGCACGAAGCGGATGGGGAGCACCATACTTAATTATTGCTGAGGTTTACGCCCAGGTTGATTGTGGAGCAAATGCTTTTGAAAAGAAAGCTGTGTATTGGGCTGCGATTGATAAGTTGAAATACGCAAAGAGTATTGATCCTTCTGTTACCTCAAAAGCAAATCAAAGGATTAATAGTTTTAAGCAACAACTTGTAACTAAGGAGATAGCTTTTGCACTTGGATATAAGGAAGGTGATAAATATACTGTAGGCTGCTCCATAAACGAAACTATCACAGCTGATTGGAATTTATAA
>CAXBJE010000415.1:0-3386 GCA_963975525.1 uncultured Owenweeksia sp.
GGTTTCAGCAATTAGGGCTTCAACAAATTTCTTAAAAGGATCTTTTACGCTCTTCTCATACCGCTTGCGGTTTTCATCAAACCACTCCTTATGGTTGTTGGCCGCTAATTCTTTAAAAAAATCAAGATAATCCTGGGTAAAGTATTTCATTTTACACTTGTTTTAGTTCATTTGGAAGACGTCTTCCACATCACTCGCTTTCCTTTATAGTTACGATATTTGTAGCCCTTGTAAAAAGAAGTTCAGATGAAAAGTGAAGACGCGGCAACCGCTACTTTAATTACCAAAGATATTTTAAAAAATGCCTTTAGCCTTATGAGCACAGCCAAATCAATGGCGGAGCTTTATGAGGAAAATAAGGCCGTTACAGCAAAATATGTACACGCCACATCTCGCGGCCATGAGGCTATACAGCTGGCCCTAGGGATGCAATTACTTCCATGTGATTTTGTGGCACCATACTATCGTGATGATTCTATTTTATTGGGGATAGGGATGACTCCCTATGATTGTATGTTACAATTATTGGCAAAGAGAGATGATCCGTTTTCAGGAGGCCGCACTTATTATTCTCACCCTAGCCTTAAAGATGATGATAAGCCAAAAATCCCACATCAATCGTCTGCCACAGGTATGCAGGCTATTCCGGCCGCAGGTGTTGCCATGGGTGTGCGTTACCGCGAAATTCACAATCTTGATAACACAGAGGATAAACCCGTTGTGGTTTGCTCCATTGGCGATGCAGCCTTAACGGAAGGAGAAGTTTCTGAAGCTTTGCACATGGCGGCTCTTAAGCAATTGCCTATCATTTTCTTAGTGCAGGATAATGAATGGGATATCTCGGCTAATGCCAAAGAAATCCGCATACAGGATGCTACTGAATATGCAAAGGGCTTTAAAGCTATTGAAACAAGAACAATTGACGGTACCGACTTCAGCGAAAGCTTTGAAACCATAAACGAGGTTATTGGGTTGGTTAGGGCTGAGCGCAGGCCATTTTTGGTACACGCCAAGGTTCCTTTGCTAAACCACCATACATCAGGGGTGCGTAAGGAGCGTTACCGCGATGATTTGGAAGAACATGCGCTTCGTGATCCTTATCCAAAATTGAGAGCCCTTTGCATGGAAAATGGTTTTACCGAGGAAGAAGTAGCTGAAATAGAAAAGCAATCACAGGAAACTGTTGAAGCTGATTATCAAAAGGCATTACAACAGGAAGACCCAAGGCCTGAAGATTTATTTACCCACGATTTTGCCCCAACCCCAATAACAGAGGAAAAAGGTGAGCGCAGCCCAGCTGGTAAGGATAAAACGGTAATGGTGGATGCAGCGCTTTTTGCAATTCGTGAGTTGTTACAAGACTATCCGGAGGCATTGCTATACGGGCAGGATGTTGGTGGACGCCTTGGCGGTGTGTTTAGTGAGGCCGCTACATTGGCGCAGTCATTTGGCGATGAACGTGTGTTCAACACTCCCATTCAGGAAGCCTTTATTATTGGGTCAACAGTTGGGATGAGTGCAGTTGGCTTAAAGCCGATTGTAGAGGTGCAGTTTGCCGATTATATCTGGCCGGGCCTTAATCAGCTTTTTTCAGAGGTTAGCCGTTCGTGCTACCTCTCCAACGGTAAATGGCCTGTTAGTGCTATTATACGGGTACCCATTGGTGCCTATGGCAGTGGCGGACCCTACCACTCCTCAAGTGTAGAGAGTGTATTAACTAATATTAGAGGGATAAAAATCGCCTACCCTAGCACGGGTGCCGATTTAAAAGGCTTAATGAAGTCCGCCTATTATGATCCTAATCCGGTGGTAATGTTAGAGCACAAAGGCCTTTACTGGAGCAAGGTGAAAGGCACAGAAGATGCAAAATCCGTAGAGCCTTCCGCTGATTATGTTATTCCTTTCGGTAAAGGACGCATTGCATACGAAGCGGATTCCAATGAAATTGAAAAGGGTAAAAGCTGTTGTATAGTAACCTACGGTATGGGAGTTTATTGGGCTAAGGAAGCCTGGGCCAAGAATAAAGGACAGGTTGAAGTAATTGATTTAAGGACGCTCTATCCTCTGGATGAAGAATTGATTTTGGAAAGAGTACGAAAGCACGGTAAGTGTTTAGTTGTAACAGAAGAACCTGTTAGAAATTCATTTGCACAGGGGCTGGCAGGGTTCATTCAAAAAGAGTGCTTCAGAGATTTGGATGCTCCTGTTGACGTGATTGGCTCTGAGAGTATGCCCGCAATTCCATTAAATAGTACGTTGGAACAAACTATGATTCCAAATGGAGAAAAGGTGAATGAGCGAGTAGTTGAGCTATTGGCGTATTAATCTAATCCTTAAACCGATAATTAAAGTGCTTGAAGTACGTACGTCTGTTTGGCGTTATGTTTTTTTCGGGTTTACGAGGACTATTTATCATTTCCAAAGGCTTACCACCACCCCCAAAAACAGCCTCGCTGTGAAGTTGCTCTAAGATGTGTGTGATAAATTGCATGTTGTGTTAGTTGATAAGTTTTTTCTTGGAGAACGAATCTAAAAAAACTTTTCTGTAAAACAATGCTAATTATCTAAAAATCAACTAAGTATTTTCATGAAGATGAAGTTGTTTTTAGTTGGTTGTAGAAAAAGTTATTGACAATGTCGGTGAGCGCCACAACTTGCGGCCCAGGAAAAGGGTTTTCCAGCACCCTTAAAACCCATAGAAGTTATTAGTCCAATACTGGCATCATAAAGCTGATGAGAGCGGAATTTTGGATTTGAGTTGATATCTACATGCACAGTAATGCGTGCCAGGTCTTTTAAGTTGTCTGCAACTTCCACAGCACGAGTCACTTCATTCCAAAGTCGCGTATAGGAGTCCTTTGGCCGTAACTCTATTTGGTTTTGATAAATTTCGCTAACTCCGTGTCCAACTTTCCACAGGCACACAACGGTGGAGTATTTTACTTTGCTACCGCGTACTTTAGAGTCGCATCCAACATACACTTCACCATTTGGGTAAATAGTAAGCCAGTTTTTGACGTACGCACGTACATCTTGTATTTGTTTTCCGGAATAATCGCGAAATGGAGGCAAAGTGTTGGACATTCTAAAATCGGTATTAATGAAGTGTTTACCGAATATAGCCAATCTCAATAAATGGGAAGGGTAGAAAAAAGGAAAGGGAGGCGAGAGCCTCCCTTCTGTTTTGAATAAATCAAAACAATTAACCAAACCTTAACCTGTGGTAAAACTACATTAAACCACTAAAAGATTCGTATAAAAAGTATGTTTTATTTTATATGATTATAGAGGAATACAATAAACTACGGTATGGTGCTGTAATTGAGGTGTTTGAGTTTTATGTGTACACCTAATAAATCCAATTTTATTTTTCAGAACAGCTTATT
>CAXBJE010000416.1:0-3384 GCA_963975525.1 uncultured Owenweeksia sp.
CCTCCAGACTTTTCTTGGCCACCTCCATTTTTACCCGTTGAATATATTCGGTAACGGTATTGCTGGTGGCCTTTTTAAATCTTCGCTCAAGACTTCTGCGGCCTATGGCTAACTGATCGGCCAACTCAGCCACAGTAATTTTCTCGCTAAAATTTTCCTCAATGTATTCCTGTGCTTTTTTTACAGGTTCATCCTGATGAGCCTTTTGCCCTTCAAAAATCATAAAGGGTGATTGACTGCTTTTATCTATATCAATCATAAATGTTTTGGCAATTAAAATGGCCATTTCGCGGCCAGCATGCTTCTCTATGAGATACAACAGAAGATTGAGATAGGAATAAGCACCACCACTGGTATAAATACCATCCTCAGCCGTCATTATTTTATCATCCACCAAATCAATATGTGGAAACATAGCCCTAAAGTTGGAAGCTTCTGCCCAGTGTGTGGCACATTGCTTTCCATCCAAAAGCCCGGTTTGGGCCAGAAAAAATGCACCCACACAATAACTGGCTACTTCTGCACCACCCCTATGCTGCCTTGTTAGCCATGGAACAAAGACGTTGTTGTTTTCCAAAACATCTGCAGGCTTTCCGAATATGGCAGGTATAATAATGATATCCGTATTCTTAACATCGTCTAGTACAGCCTCTGCCTTTATGGTAAATAAACCTGTACTAAGATTGGTTTCCCTGCTTAAACCTACCAGTTGAATTTTAAAAACCGGAGGTTGCCCGGACATCTGCATAAACTGGTTAACATGGGTTAAAATCTGATAGGTACCCTCAATATTAACCATGCTTACATTGCCCTGCGGCACAAGTATACTTACGTGCTTCATCTCATTAAACTTTAAGTGAAATTAAGAATTCCCTTTGTCGCAATCAACCCCATGTATTGTCGTATTGGCACAGGTCATTGTTGTCCAACTTTATTCAAATTTGTATGAAAGTTTATCCATTGTAACAGTAAACGTAAAAACACTAAACCATGAAAGTACATCCATACCTAAACTTTGACGGCAAGGCCGAAGAAGCATTCGAATTTTACAAATCAGTATTTGGAGGTGAGTATTCCTCTAAAATGAAAATGAGTGAAGCCCCTGGTGCAGAAAACCTCCCAAAAGAAGACCAGAACCGAATTATGCACATCGCATTACCCATCACCGATGATGTTACTTTGATGGCGTCTGATATAATGCCATCGGCAGGTCATAAACTCACTCTGGGCAACCAAACCTATGTAATGCTAAATCCGGATAGCAAGGAAGAATCAGACCGATTATTTAATGGTCTCTCAAAAGGTGGAAAAGTTGAGATGCCCATGGAAGACCAGTTTTGGGGTGATTATTTTGGGAGCTTTATTGACAAATACGGCATTATGTGGATGATTAATTGTTTTGGTAAGCAGCCATAAAACAATTACCTCATCAAAAACTGCATCTTAACTGTGGTCCACAAAAATGTGATTAACCAATAATTATTAATTAGATGAAGAACTCAGTAACACTACACCGGGTTTTTACAGCGCCCCCTGAAAAGGTATTCAGAGCATTTTCTGAAACCGAGGCCCATGCCAGCTGGATTCCACCCTATGGGTTTATTGCAAAAGTGCATGAAATGGATTTCCGTGTGGGTGGAAAATTCAAAATGTCATTTTTAAATTTCTCAACGGGCAACAGTCACTCGTTTGGAGGGGAGTATTTGGAAATAAAAACCAATGAGCTTATAAAGTATTCTGACCGTTTTGACGACCCAAACTTAGCAGGAGAAATGATTACAACCGTCCGCCTAACAAAGGTATCATGTGGAACTGACCTCCATATTGTTCAAGAGGGAATTCCGGATGTAATTCCTGTGGAGATGTGCTACCTGGGTTGGCAGGAGTCACTGGAAAAACTGAAGAAACTGGTTGAACCTGAAATACCGGACGCTTGATTCATCGGGGTTTGAACGAAGTGCAATCTTTAAGAATAAAAGTATGGCTAAGGTAAAAGTACTGGCATTTACAATCTCAATAGATGGCTTTGGAGCAGGAAGTAACCAAACTTTGGAGAATCCAATGGGCCTGCGTGGTGAAAGCCTACATCAATGGTTCAGGCCAACAAAAGTCTTTCAAAAGATGATTGGAAATGAAGGGGGCATTGAGGGGGTAGACAATGACTTTGCGGAACAATCCTTTGAAAATATAGGCGCCTGGATTATGGGGCGCAACATGTTTGGGCCAATAAGGGGAAACTGGCCTGATGATGAATGGAAAGGTTGGTGGGGCGATACTCCCCCCTATCATGTGCCTGTTTTTGTTTTAACAAACTATAAGAGAGCACCTATTGAGATGAAAGGTGGTACTACATTCTACTTTATCACAGATGGAATTGAAGCTGCGCTGGAAGCCGCTAAAAAAGCGGCTAATGGAAAGGACATTAGAATTGGCGGAGGCGTATCTACAGTTCGTCGATTTTTAAAGGCTGGTTTGATTGATGAACTGCACTTGGCTATTTCTCCTGTATTCCTAGGTTCTGGCGAGCATCTGTTTCAAGAAATTGATTTAAATAGATTGGGTTATGAAGTACACAGAACAGAAGGCGAAGGTGCTACCCATATAGTGCTGACAAAACCAAACTAATCCTCATTGTTATAATAACTACTTAACTAATATGAACAATCCAAAAGAAGAATTTCTACGCAGGTTTAACAATGCATTTTTAAAGAATGATATAGCCTTTATACTAGACAGCTTAACAGACGATGTGCATTGGGAGATGGTTGGCGACCGCACTTTTTCTACCAAAGAGGAAGTGAAAGCATCATTTGATGAAATGAATAATAACGAAGGTTTGGCCGCTCTGGAAATCGAAACCATAATTACACACGGAAAGAGCGCAGCTGTAAGTGGAACAATGAAAATGAAGACCAAAGAAGGAAAAATAACAACCTATGGATTTTGTGACATTTATGGCTTCAGTGGTTATAAAAACCCAAAAATCAAAAAGCTTACAGCCTATATAGTATTGAAATCCTGACAAGTTTAAAAACCAAAATTATGAGTAGGCAGAAGTTGAACCTATCTATTACAATAATCTCCACCAAAGAAAAGGTATGGAAAGTGTTGCTGGAAAACGAAACCTACCGCCAGTGGGCAGCCGCCTTTATGGAAGGCAGCTACGCCAAAACTGATTGGCAGGAAGGTAGCAAAGCCCTCTTTTTAGGCCCTGATGGTGATGGAATGAGCAGCCGCATTGTAAAACACATCCCCAACGAAGTAATTACCATTGAACACCGAGGCGTTGTAAAAGATGGCGTGGAGAATTTTGAAAATGAAATTGCACAAGCCTGGCGCGGCACTCATGAAACCTATCGAGTAAGGGAATCAGACAACAACACA
>CAXBJE010000417.1:0-3377 GCA_963975525.1 uncultured Owenweeksia sp.
GGCAGCGATAACGTTTTCAGTCGCCTTTGGCAAAAGCTACAGGATTCTAAACCGATTGAAGAAGAATCGGAAATTGAGCTTGACCACGATTATGATGGTATCCGCGAGTTGGATAACAACCTGCCACCGTGGTGGCTCTGGGGCTTTTATTTATCTATAGCTTTTGCTGTTGTTTATATTGTTCGTTTCCATGTACTAGGAGCGCCTTTGCAGCAAGAAGAATATGAGCAAGCCATGGTTGAAGCAGAAATCGCCAAAGCCGAATACCTGAAAACTGCTGCCAACCTTATTGATGAAACCTCTGTAGAAATATTAACCGGAGAAGCCGATCTAAAAGCCGGTGCAACACTTTATGCAGCCAATTGTGTGGCTTGCCATGCCCCTGATGGTGGTGGTGGTATCGGTCCAAACCTGGTTGATGCCTACTGGATACATGGTGGTGATGTTAAAGGGGTATTTTCAACTATAAAATATGGAGTGCCGGCCAAGGGTATGATTCCATGGAAAGATCAGTTGAAGCCAATCGAAATACAGCAGCTTACCTCTTTTATTTTAAGTTTACAAGGCACCACTGCCGCAGACCCCAAAGAGGCACAGGGAGATTTGTATGCACCTGATGGCGCAGCTCCTGCGGAAGCAGCAGCCGATAGCACAGTGGTGGAAGAGCCTACCGACTCTACTTCCAATTAATTTTAATTGGGCCCAAGGCCCAGAATTACAAGTATAAATGGGTATTCACATTCCAAATCCAAACTTTAGAGACCATATAGGTACTATTGACGAAAGCGGAAAGCGGAAGTTCTTATACCCTCGAAAGACCAACGGTCGCTTTACTAACTATCGCAGAATTGCCAGCTACATTTTGCTGGCAATTCTAGTTGGTATGCCCTTTATCCAAATCAATGGGCGGCCATTTATGATGTTTAATGTACTGGAACGAAAGTTCGTTCTGTTTGGGCAAATCTTTTGGCCCGAAGACTTTTTTCTGGCAGTACTGGCCATGCTTATTGGGGTGCTGTTTATTGCGGTTTTTACTGTTGCCTTTGGGCGGCTCTTTTGTGGATGGATTTGCCCCCAAACCATTTTTATGGAACACGTTTTCCGTAGAATTGAATATTGGATTGATGGTGACCGCAACCAGCAAATGCGACTGGCCAAAATGCCCTGGAATGCTGAAAAAATAAGAAAGCGCGTTTTCAAAAACGGAATTTTCTACGCCATTAGTTTTGGCATCTCCAACATATTTATGATGTACGTTATCGGGCAAACGGCCTGGTGGGAGATTGTAACCGACAATCCTGCCAACCACATTGCAGGGCTCATTACCATACTCATTTTTTCCGGGGTATTCTTCTTTGTTTTTGCGTGGTTTAGAGAGCAAGTATGCATTATAGTTTGCCCTTACGGGAGATTGCAAAGTGTACTGCTGGACCGAAACTCCATAGTAATAGCCTATGATTATGTACGTGGCGAGGTACGAAGCAAATTCCGCAAAAGCGAAAACCGCCAAGCCGAAGGCAAGGGAGATTGTATAGATTGCAACCAGTGTGTGGAGGTATGCCCAACGGGTATCGACATTAGAAACGGTACGCAGCTCGAGTGTATTAATTGCACCGCCTGCATGGATGCCTGCGACCATGTAATGGATAAAATTGACCTGCCAAGAGGTTTGATCCGATATGATAGTGAGGAGAACATAGCCAATAAAACCAAAAAGATAATGACCGCCAGGGTTATTGCCTACACTGTGGTTTTGGCCGTGCTCACAGTAGCTTTTACCGTTTTACTGGCAAGCCGCACCGATGTGGAAGCTATTATCCTCCGCACCCCGGGGCAGCTTTTCCAAAAGGTAGATGACAATACCCTGAGCAACTTGTACAACTACAAATTGGTGAATAAAACCACCGAAGACCTACAGCTTACCGTAAAGTTGTTAGAGCCAGAAGGCGAGATAAAAATGATTGGTAATCACCCAATAGATGTACAACAGGGTAAACTGGCAGAAGGTGCTATGATTGTTTTCCTGAAAAAGAAAGACCTTGAAGGGCGTAACACTGATGTAAAAATTGGTGTGTATAAAGACGGAGTTTTAGTGGACGAGGTAAAAACCAACTTCAACGGGCCGATTGTGAGGAAGTAGTTATTTGAAAATTCGAGGATTTGAAGATTTGAGATTTTGGTTGTTACATACCTTAAGGGATAGATAACCAAGCTTAATTTATACACAAACCCCTTGGGGCTAGAGGACCGGCATTCAAAATAATTGGGTTCTAAGCTAAGCTGACCCATAGGGAGACAGGGAAACTCCGAAGAATTGAGGAGATCACCCTGCCGAACTTAGGGTAAGCAAAGGTTGGAGATCAATTATTTTGAATGCCTTGACTTTTTGGTTCGTTTTGGGTCAAGCCAAAATGAACATGAAAAAATAAAAAACATTACTTATGTCTGAAAAAAATAAGAAAAGAGGATTTGAATTCAATTGGGGAACGGGCATTGCCCTTACCCTGATACTATTTGTAGGCCTCATGAGCTTTATGGTGTACAAAGCCATGCAGCAGGATTTTGATCTGGTTACTGAAGATTACTATGCTGAGGAGCTGGACTATCAAAACGTTATCAATCAAAAAAGAAACGCCCTCTTACTTACGGATAGCGCGGTTATCCGTGTGATGGAAAAAGAGATTGTACTGAATCTTCCAAAGGATTTTGAGGGTAAAACCAAAAGCTTTACGGCCTTAATGTATTGCGAGAAAGAAGCTGATAACGACTTTAAATTTGAGTCTGCCTCAACTACCCAAAACAGCTTTGTAATTCCGTTTAAGAAGATAACCACCGGAAAATGGATTGCCAAGGTAAAACTGCAATGCGAGGGCGTGGATTACTACTTTGACCCCGAAATAATATTCTAAATGTGGTGGAGTGCTTTTTTGCTGGGCCTAGTTTCATCGCTGCACTGCATAGGCATGTGCGGGCCGCTACAAGCTGCAGCAATGGGTACCTTTCACAAAAGCGCCAGCCCCCGGTTTGTTGGGCTTTATCACCTCAGCCGCATTCTTACTTATGGCTTGCTGGGCCTGTTGGCAGGGTTTATAGGTAAAGGTGTTGGGCTACAAAACTGGCAACAGCAAACTTCCCTTATCAGTGGGCTACTCCTCCTGTTTGCCTTTGCGGCCTTCTACATTTTAAGGTTAGATAAAAAACTCCTCAAAATCCTTTTTCCCTTTATCAGCCGCTTACGCGGGAAGTTGCAACAGAACAAATCGGCCCGGGTAGCATATTTCAGCGGAAGCGGGTTAATAAACGGCTTGCTGCCCTGCGGGATGGTTTATCTGGCCATATTTCCTGCCATGAGCAGTGGCGAGGCCTTTACAGCCTTT
>CAXBJE010000418.1:0-3376 GCA_963975525.1 uncultured Owenweeksia sp.
AATTGCTTTTGCACCAGGCCGATTTGGATAGTATAGTGGTTGGCGATGATGAAGTAGCTCAAAATAGTCAGCGTAGAATTGACATGATTGCTCAGCAGATAGGAAGCGTGCAAAAGATGGAGCAGTATTACGATAAATCTGTTGTAGAGATTAGGGAGGAGATGGAGCCTTTTATCCGCGATCAGATGATTGCTCAAAGAATGCTGCAAAAAATTACTGGAGATGTAAAAATCACACCAACTGAAGTGAGAAATTTTTACCGCAAAATTCCTGAAGATAGTTTGCCGCTGATAAACTCGGAGGTAGAATACGCTCAGATCACAAAGTTTCCAAAACCTTCGCCCGAGGCTATTCAGGAAGCTAAAACCAGACTTTTGGAATTGAAGCAAAGAGTGGAAGATGGGTCATCTTTTAGTACGTTGGCAGTATTATATTCTGAGGATCCTGGTTCTGCAAAAAATGGTGGTAAGTATGAATCAATTAAACGCGGTCAGTTTGTAAAGGAGTTTGAGGCGGTTGCTTTTAACCTGAAGGAAGGCGAGATCTCCCTGCCATTTAAAACTGAATATGGTTACCACATTGTGCAACTCCTGAAAAGAAGAGGAGAGGAACTGGATTTAAGACACATCCTGATTAAACCAAAAATTTCTCCAGAAAACTTAAAAACGGTTGAATTATACCTTGATAGTGTTCGTCAAAGCATACTTAATAAAGAGGTGACTTTTGGCGATGCGGCTGAGAAGGTATCTGATGATGAAGATTCAAGACTAAATGAAGGTATTAGTATTAACCCAAATTCTGGCGACAGCCGTTGGGATAAAGGTGAGCTTAGTCGCGATATTTTTGTGGCTATTGACGGTGTTGAAAAAGGACAGATTTCAAAGCCATCTTTTTTTAGGACACCAGATGGTACGGAAGGGTACCGACTTATAAAATTGTTGGAAAAAACAGAACCTCACAGAGCCGATTTAAAAACCGACTATCAAAAAATTCAGTTGATGGCAACTCAGGAAAAGAAGAATGAGATGACACAAACCTGGATTGAAGAAAAACTTAAAACCACTTACGTAAGGGTGAATAACGATTACCTAAGCTGTGAGTTTAATCAAAATTGGATAAAACAATCTCAATATGTCGAATAATACAAGCGATGCCAGAGCGGTAGATAATTTAGGAGTAAAATATCAACAGCTAAAATCTGAAATCGGGAAGGTAATTGTTGGGCAGGAAGTGGTAATTGATTTATTGATTCTTTCCATCCTATGCCGCGGACATTCACTACTTGTAGGGGTGCCGGGTTTGGCAAAAACACTTTTGGTAAATACTACAGCCCAGGCTTTGGGATTAAGTTTTAACCGTATTCAGTTTACGCCCGATCTTATGCCATCGGATATTGTTGGTTCGGAGATTTTGGATGAAAATCGAAATTTCAAGTTTATAAAAGGGCCATTGTTTTCCAATATTATTTTGGCAGATGAGATTAACCGTACGCCTCCAAAAACACAATCTGCTTTGTTGGAGGCAATGCAGGAGAAGTCGGTAACTGCGGCTGGCCACACCTATAAAATGGCCGATCCATTTTTTGTACTGGCTACCCAAAATCCAATTGAACAAGAAGGAACCTATCCTTTACCAGAGGCGCAGTTAGACCGTTTTATGTTCAACATTGAGGTGGGTTACCCCACTTTTGCTGAGGAATTACAGATTGTAAAAAACACCACAACGGATATTGATACTCAGGTAAACAAAATTTTAGATCAGCAGGAGATAATTGAATTTCAGAAATTAATCAGGAAAATACCTGTGGCTGACAATGTTTATGATTTTGCTGTAAACCTGAGTAGTTCCACTCGCCCCAATACTGAAAAGGCGAAGAGTGTTACCAATGAATACATAGCCTGGGGCGCTGGTCCTCGTGCATCGCAATATCTTATTCTTGGGGCTAAGTGCCATGCTGTACTTAACGGGAAATACTCTCCGGATAAAGAAGATGTGTTAGCTATCGCGAAGCCAGTATTGCGCCATAGAGTAGTTAAAAACTACAAGGCTGAAGCCGAAGGTGTAACCATTGACGATATTATCAAGGAGTTGGTTTAACAAAGCCGAGCCAGTATTTTACCCAAAACACTATGGTTTTTGATCTTTTAGATTGAAGCCTCTTTCCACCTTTTATCATTAGCTTTGCAGCGTTTTTTGCAAACCGGGAGAAACTCATTTATGCCATCCACAAAATATATTTTCGTTACAGGAGGTGTTACCTCCTCCTTAGGAAAGGGAATCATTTCAGCTTCATTGGCAACACTTTTACAGTCAAGAGGTTACAGTGTTACCATTCAAAAACTGGATCCCTACTTAAACATTGATCCGGGTACCCTGAACCCCTACGAGCACGGGGAGTGTTTTGTAACTAATGATGGTGCAGAAACCGACCTTGACCTTGGTCATTACGAGCGTTTTCTTAACCGGCCTACCTCTCAAGCCAACAATGTTACTACCGGTAGAATCTATCAATCAGTAATTGACAAAGAGCGTAGGGGAGATTTTCTTGGAAAAACCGTTCAGGTGATTCCTCACGTTACAGATGAAATAAAAAGAAGGATTCAGCTTCTCGGTAATACCGGTGAGTTTGAAATCGTAATAACTGAGATTGGCGGTACCGTAGGGGATATTGAGGCGTTGCCTTATATAGAAACTGTTCGTCAGTTGAAGTGGGAGTTAGGGGATGACTGTATGGTGATTCACTTGACGCTGGTTCCCTTTTTGGCCGCTACTGGCGAGCTTAAAACCAAGCCCACACAGCATTCGGTAAAAAGTTTACAGGAATCGGGTGTGCAGCCAGATGTTTTGGTTTGCCGTTGTGAACACCCTATAGGGGATGATATTAAAAGGAAGTTGGCTCTGTTTTGCAACGTTAAAAAAGAAGCGGTTATTGAATCCCTGGATGCGGAGACCATTTATGCAGTGCCCATTTTAATGCGCAACCAGCACCTTGATGAAGTAGTGCTTAAGCGCCTTGGTTTGCCAATTGAGGATAATCTTGATTTAGTAAATTGGAAAGACTTTTTATACAAATTAAAATACCCGAAAACGGAGGTTACTATAGGCCTTATCGGTAAGTATATTGAACTTAAGGACTCCTATAAATCCATAGTAGAATCTTTTATTCATGCAGGCGCTGCAAATGAGTGCAAAGTGAATATTAAGTGGATTCACTCCGAAAGCATTAGTAAAGATAGTGCTTCAAAATACGTGGCTGGCCTGGATGGAGTTTTGGTTGCACCTGGGTTTGGTGAACGTGGTTTTGAAGGTAAACTTGAGACCATTCGCTATGTGCGCGAAAACAATATTCCATTTTTTGGCGTGTGTTTAGGAATGC
>CAXBJE010000419.1:0-3356 GCA_963975525.1 uncultured Owenweeksia sp.
ACGTGCGAAATTTGGCACGGTCATTAAATTTTTAATTCCTATCAGAGGCATATTGGCCGCCTATTTTGGGAAAGAACAAAAAACAAAGTCGCCGTTTAATCTGGCTACCGGATACCACCTTCGGGAGGCCGTACTGCCCGGCCCGGATGATACTTGGCTAATAGATTACCCCAAAGTGCTAATAAGCCGAGGGGATCTGAGAGGGTTGGACAATGTGGCCGTTACCGCTAGCGCGGCAGGCCAGTTGGAACTTACTTGGACTGACAACAGCGGACAAGGCTCTGCCAGCGCTAACGATGCGTTGATAGCGGTAGTGTACTGTACCGAAATGGACGAGTTTGTTCAATTTAACCCAGCAGCCACCCGTGCCGATGCCAGGGCTACCCTGAATATACCAAACTATCTGGTGGGGTCGCTGGCCGAGGTATGGGCTACCTTTGCCACGCAGGAAGGCAATATTGCCGCTACTAGTAGCTATGTAGGCTCAGTAACTGTCATTTAACTTTTGATGAATATTTTTGGCAATAGGCTATAGGCTATAAGCTGTAAGCTGTAAGCTGTATTCTTTATGCTTATGGGTCTTTAAAATTCCAACTCTGAGGTCTTGCCCTGGGGTTGGTTTTTTTTAAGGCTTTAGGCAATAGGCTGAAAGTAATATTAGTAAATGCTAACTATTAAGTAAAGAACAGCGTATGACTTAAGTCTACACATCTACAAGCCCCCCACTTCTCAAAGCTTTTCCTCCCGCTCATCAGGCAGCTTACCGCCACGCATATAGAGCATTTTTAAAATTACATCTTCAAGGTAGAAATTGGTGCTTCCAATTTTCATAAAAGGAATTTCACCCCGCTTCCGCCATCGATAGAGGCAGGATTTGCTAATTCCAAATAGCTCAGTAATCTGCTCGTCCTTCACCAGACGAACTTGTCGCAGGTCCTTAGACCTTTCTTTGGTAGGTTCTTTACGCATACTATAAAGATTTAGGGCTGGGGAGCTACTGCTAATATAAAATATATTTTTAAAAATTCACTCCTTTCTGAATAAGACGTATGCTTAGAATTGAGAATTGAACTGCCCATTGACCATTGAACATTAAGTCTTTAACCCGTCTTACGTCTTTAAGCTTTAGGCTGTAGGCTTTAGGCTTTAACTTTAGACCGTCTTGGCTCTTGAATCTAGGATCTTTACTCTTGGCTTACATCTCGCCATTTAACATTCAGCGTTCAACCTTCAAAATTCAAAATTCTACATTTCTTTAAACCGTCATACGTCTTTAGGCTTTAAGCTGTTGGCTATAGGGTGAATTTGTGAATATGTGAATATGTGAGTAAGTGGGGTTTGGGATTTGTTATCGGTTATCGTTTGTCAGTTATTAGTTGTTGGTTCTTGGTTCTTGATTCTTGATTCTTGATTCTTGATTCTTGCTTCTTGGTTCTTGGTTCTTGCTTCTTGGTTCTTGTCTCTCGTCTGTTCTCTCTCCTCTCTTTCCCATATCCTACTATTAATAAGCATTTTAAAACCAAAAAATTCTATTCAGTTGACAATCCTTTTTCATTTTCAAAAAAACTTAAAAAAAATCGTTAATTTCACTTCCGTAACATTACTATCATGAAAGACCCAAAAAGACTCTTCGACTTTCCTTATTATCAACTTGAAAAATACCCTCAGGATAAGGCGCTAGTCACAAAATATAACGGCGAATGGAAAGCTACTTCTACTCAAGAATATATAGATAAGGCCAATGCCATTAGCCGGGCCCTGATACGCATGGGGATACAGCCCAATGACAAAATTGCCATAATCTCCATGACCAACCGTACTGAGTGGAACATCTGCGATATTGGCATTATGCAAACCGGCGCACAGGATGTGCCCATCTACCCTACCATCTCTGAAGATGAATATGAGTATGTATTAAACCACAGTGAATCTGTTTACTGCTTTGCTTCCTGTAAGGAGGTTTATGATAAAGTTCAAAAAATCAGAAACAACGTGCCATCTTTAAAGGAGGTTTACACTTTTGATAAAATTGAAGGCGCAAAAAACTGGCAGGAGATACTTGATGAAGGAAAAGATAGCAGTAACCAGGACGAGCTGGATAAGAGAAAAGAAGCCATACATGAAGATGATTTGGCAACCTTGATCTATACTTCGGGAACTACCGGAAAACCAAAGGGTGTGATGCTTTCGCATAAAAACATTGCTTCCAATTCAAAACACAGTGTGGAACGCTTGCCGCTTGATTTCGGAAAATCCACATCCCTTAGTTTCTTGCCCGTTTGCCACATTTATGAGCGCATGATTCTGTATATGTACCAATATTGTGGCGTGAGTATCCACTTTGCTGAAAGCTTGGATACTATCAGTGAAAATTTAAAGGAGGTTAAACCCGATGTAATGACTGCCGTACCGCGTTTGCTTGAGAAGGTGTACGATAAAATTTATGCCAAGGGTGCCGAACTTACGGGGGTAAAGAAAAAGCTTTTCTTTTGGGCCGATTGGCAAGGGTTTTCAATGCTGCACAAATTCCGGTGATGGAAGGCTATGGATTGACTGAAACATCGCCCGTAGTTTCCGTAAACGATATGCGCAACCACGGTTTTAAAATAGGTACCGTAGGCAAGCCACTAAAGGAAACCGAAGTAAAAATTGCCGAAGACGGCGAAATATTGGTTAAAGGTCCACAAGTAATGTGCGGCTATTACAAAAACCAGGAACAGACGGAAGAGGTGCTTAAAAATGGCTATTTCCATACGGGGGATATAGGTGAAATTGACAGCGAGGGCTTCCTTAAGATTACCGATCGTAAAAAGGAGATGTTCAAAACAAGTGGTGGAAAATACGTTGCGCCACAACTTTTGGAGAACGCCATGAAACAATCGCGTTTCATAGACCAAATAATGGTTGTGGGCGAAGGCGAAAAAATGCCTGCAGCGCTTATCCAACCAGACTTTGACTTTTTAAAGGAATGGGGAAGTAAAAAAGGGCGCAATATCCCTTCAGACCCTAAGGAAATGGTGAAAAACCAAGCAGTGATAGATCGCATCCAAAAAGAAGTAGATTTTTATAATGAGCGCTTTGGTCAGTGGGAAAAGGTGAAAAAATTTGAACTTACCCCGGAGCAATGGAGCATTGAAGCTGGCCACCTCACCCCTACCATGAAAATGAAGCGGAAAGTAATCAAGGAGAAGTATATAGATTTGTACAATAAAATTTATGGGCATACCTCCTAAAGTTTATGAACTGGCTCCTCCTTATAATTGCCGGCCTCTTTGAAGTAGCTTTTGCAGCTTGTTTGGGAAAAGTTAAGGAAACCTCCGGCCTCGATTCAAAATTGTGGTTTGGGGGTTTTTTAA
>CAXBJE010000420.1:0-3352 GCA_963975525.1 uncultured Owenweeksia sp.
ACTGTGGTAACTTTTCCTGGATATCTTTAAATACGGTTAATCCACCGTAGCCTGAATCAAAAATTCCTATAGGGTTGTTTGGGCTCATTCAGCAAATATATTGGTCTGTCAGCTTTTAGATGATGGGTTGCCATACTAGCCATCAATAGATACCCCTACTTGTTTGTTGTTTTCAAAATGTACATTGAAAAAGTATTGTTGTTCTGCTTTTTGCTGAAAGGTCAGTTCAAAGCCGTCATCCCTTACCATAAGGCCTTTAACATTAAAATGAGCCTCAATAGATACAAAGGGCAAATCAGCATTTTGATACTGCTCTCTTAATGCTGCCGTTGATTCCGCACGGATATCTCGCTCATTCAACAGCGCTTTTATCAGAATCGCCTTTTGAGATTCATCCAGCCCAGTTCTATCACCGGCTAACATAATTTCAATATGATCACCCAAAAAGGTCAACTCAATAAGCCAACCAACACGACTGCCTTTTGTACTAAAGCTCACAAGTTCACCAAAATCCTCATCCGTGGTGGTTAGCGTTTTACGCCCGAAAAGATTTCCAAACAAGCCCATTCCAATATTTTAAAGATTCCGACCTAATAGGTTTAATTCTGCACCACACTTGTGGTGTGGGTGTAAATCTAATTCAAAACACAGTTTCTGGGAGTATTACATTGGCTAGTCATTCATGTATTTTAATCCAAACCACGGAGTCGGCCTCAGAAAACTTAATAACCATGCTGGTGGTGTGTAGTGGCCAGTCTTTAAGGCGGGTTTGTGCAATGCGGTAATAGTAGTGATTGTCCTCAAAACGGTCCGCAGGGCCCAGTAGGTTTATGATTTCTTCTTTGTTTAAAGATCGAATGGTATCGTTGTACACCACGGTATGAAACATCTTCTCCCGAAAGGGGTAATCGTCACCCTCTTTTGTAAGCCACTGTTGATGGTTAAATGGCTGGCTGTTTTTATTGGCATCCGGGTTTTCGTCAGGCTCGGTTTTACAACCTAAACATAAGGCGATCAGCAATACAAAAAGGAAGTGTGCTTTCATCCCTGTAAAGTTTATTTAAAATAAGCCCGCATAGGAGTAAAGTAGTGGTCTTCCCAACCCTGCTTGTAATTGGATTGCCCTTCGGGGATGTTGGTGTGGGTTAGGGTTAGTTTACAACCGTTGGGCACTTCGGCAAAAGCCAGAGTAAGCTCCGAGTCTTCATCGGTTTCGCCAAACTCCGTAGTTCTCCATGTTTGCACTATCCGTTCATTCTCTATCAAAAATTGGTTTGTGCCGCTTATATATCCATCCCAGGCAGTAAACGATGCACCAATAATGTTGGAGCAAATGGCCTCACCACCGGTCATTTTTGAGTGCTCCGCACTATCCAGCCAGGCGTTGTAAATAACCGCTGGCTTTACAGGGAATGTGGCTTTAAGTTCAAATTGCTCTTTCATAAATAAAAGGTGTTATCCATTTGCCCATTTAACAGTAGCTACAGCTGCACCCCATTGTTCGGCTATTGCTCCATCGGTTTCAAAAGCGAAATAGTTTTCAAAGTCATATAAAATGTCTTTTGCTTCCTGAATGCCATTTAAGGCAAGAAACTCAAGCCGTCCCAATATTTCTTCTGGATTCTCCAATTTTCCTGTTCCCTTTCTTTCATGAAGCTCGCTGATAAAGCTGTCAACCAAAGTGTTATTAAAAACAACTTTCTCAAATGCGGGCTTTTGTTCCTGTACAACTATTTTCTTCTCCTTTACTAAAACCTGTTGAAAACCAATTTTCACCTGTTTCCAGTTCCAGTTTTCGCCAGCAGGCAACAGTTTTAACTCAGAGATTTGGAGACCAGTTTCATTCTTTAGCACTTTGCAGGTTTGAACAGCATCGTATTCTACTAGAGCCTCTCCGCTTTGGCAGTTAAAGATGTTAAATTCTGAAATCAGAATTTCGTTCTCATTGTATTTTTCCAGTTCAAAACCACAAACCACGAACGTTACTTCATCGGTCAGAGCAATTGTTAAGTTCGGTTTGTCTCCTTTAGTAGAACCAATACCGTTAAAGCAACCACAAGAAGTTGCCTGGGCTGTCAGGGATATTGATAGTGCCGCAATAAGGGATGTCAGAAGGTTTTTCATAAATAAAAAATCGGTTAGCTAGAGCGTATCAATTAATTCATTGACGAGACTTGTTATCAAAACCATTAAAACCGTGAAACTTAAAATTGGTATCCAAAAAACCAAAGGGAAAAATTGGATTAATAATAAGAAGAGCAATAACGAAAGGTTCCACATACTTTTCCGAGAAGTCAACTTTGACGAAATGAACAGAAATAGTCCTGAGATAAGGATTGCCAAATAGCATGGAATTATATAAACGATTAAGTACATACTTCCTGCATTCATGTCTCCACTTTCGTTTTTATAGCCATAGTATAGCAAGAACGGAATTACCAGAACGGAAGGAAGAAGAAGCCTCTTCAATAGGTAAATACTAAAGTTTATTTTTTTCTTTTTTATCATCCCAATTATTGCTGATGCCAGTTTATAAAAGCTACTACGGTTTAGCCAAAGCCTATTTACACTTCACTCAGTAAATCTACTTCAATTTCCCGCTGCCGCTTGCTTCGATTCCATTCTCGCTCTCTTCACTTCCATTTTCTTGAGCATCCAATCCGGGTAGTCAGAGTGGTCTTCGGCATCATAAATCCGTATGTTTTGGGTGGGGCCGGCCTGTATTAAATCGGCTTGGGTACAGCCCAAAATTTTGGCAGCTGTTTGCACACCCGAATATGCCGCTCCGGCCACTCCGTGCGAAATAATACTGGCGCCACATAAATGCAGGTTTTCAATTTCACTTTTAGATTTATACGCAAATGGCCCGGTTTGCATAAAGCTCTTTTCGGTACCATAAACGCTACCACCAGTAGAATTGATGTAATATTCGTTGGTAATAGGTGTGCCGAGTTCCTTATTTACAATTTTGGCCGATATACCCGGGACTGCTTTTTCAAGGCCGTTTAGCATCTTCTGCGTAAGCAACTCCTTAAACCGGGTGTACTCTGGCGAGCGTTGGTTTTCCTCTCCTGTAAAGTGATCAAAGGACTCGCGATTAATAAAACTAACCACCTCAAGGGTGTGGTAGCGGCCATCAAAACTGGGCGGGTCTTTAAGGGTGGTGCAGCTTATAAATATCCCTGGAAATTCATCCCCAGATGAAATATCAACCTTCATCATTTCTTCAAACAGTTCATCGGTGTCTTTATCTTCCAACATCCAAATGTTGCCAGAATCCAAGCCGGCAGCGCGAACGTCCATATCCACAGTTAAAAACAGCATGAGTGAGGTGCAGGAATATTTTGTTTTA
>CAXBJE010000421.1:0-3333 GCA_963975525.1 uncultured Owenweeksia sp.
AATGCCCTGCAGCCACAAAGTCGGCCCCAAGATCCATTGCCTTTTTCATAAAGGTGTCAAACTTTATCTCTCGGTTGCAAAGCACATCAGGGTTTGGGGTGCGCCCAGCTTCATATTCGGCAAACATGTAGTCTACAATCCGCACCTGATACTCCGCGCTAAGGTCTATCACCTGAAAAGGGATATTGAGTTTATCTGCAACAAGCATAGCGTCATTGCTATCTTCCACCCATGGGCACTCATCATGTAGGGTTACAGACTCATCCACCCAGTTTCGCATAAACAAGGCAATTACCTCGTGCCCCTGCTCCACTAATAAATGTGCTGCAACGCTGCTATCTACTCCTCCACTTAATCCTACTACTACTCGGGCCATTTTTTATTTCCTTCGCCTATCGGCTCTATTCCTACTGCATCTTCTTCCTTCACTTCTGGTGGTTCCTGGCTCAACATGGTGCCGTACTTCCAAACCTGCTTTTTCTTCACTTTCATGTAATCATCAAAAAAGTACCAATTGCCATGCATCAGTCCTTTTATATAGCTTCCCTTTGCGCTTATCTTGCCTTCGCTGGTATAATAAATCACTTCGCCCTGCAAGGCATCATTCAGGTAATTCCCTTTAGCCTTTGGGCGGCCTGTTTCATAAAACATTTTCCACTCCCCGGTTTTCTTGCCTTCCTTATACGTAAAGGTTTCCGCTACTTTTCCACTTGGGTAATAAGTCTCTGAGAGACCATTTTTCACATCATTTTTAAATGCTTCGCGCGATACCACGTAGCCATCAATATCGTAAAAGGTCCAGATGCTATCACGTTTTGAGTTGATGTACTTTCCTCTTGCAGCCACAATGCTATCGCCACCATACTGGGTTGAAAAGCAAACTCCTGTTTTACCCCTGAATTTATTGATGGCCCTTACGCTGCCATCATCAAAATAAAAGCGAAAAGTGCCCACTTCTTTACCATGATCAAAGTTGCCGATATAGCGGAGTTTACCATTGGGGTGATTTTTCTTCCATAGACCGTGGTTACGGCCCTGGGCATCTTTTTGATTGATTTGACCTTGGGCACCGGCCAAAAAGCCAAACAGAATAAAAGCTAAGCAAAAAATGTTTTTCATAGGGCTGCAAAAATAGAAGGAATTAGCAATGAGTTTGCCAGTTAATTGGTTTTAGCTATAATGAAAACGACATTGGTATATGGTACATTTTTGATCGACACCTTTTTTTCCAGACACTTGATAAACCAACCTATGTTCTCCGGATATTCTTCTCGACCAAAGCCCCTTTAAATTGTGCCTAAGTGGCTCGGGTTTTCCTAAACCTTTAAACGGATTTTGCTTGATGCTATTAAGAAGCTCCTTGATTTTTTTGACGACATCAGGATCGGTTTCAATCCAATAACTTAAATCTTCCCAGGCATTAGTTGAAAATTCAAAATTCATATTGCCCGGTTTCTACAAACTATCAATATCAACTAAAACGGTTTTACCCGCAGCCACCTGATCCATTGATTCCTGAAGTCGGTTCCTATTTGCCTCGGTAGATAGCAAATGATCCGTCTCCATTAAGGAATTGTATTCCTTAATAGACATAATTACTACGGCATCATCTTCTTTGTTTCGTGGCACCACAATTACTTCCATTGATTTACTCACGGAATCAAAGTGCTCTTTCATGTCCTTTCTCAATGCTGAAATCGTAATTGCCTTCATATTATATTCTGTTAATTAATGAACAAATGTACAAATTTTTGTACATTATTATGTAACCATTTATGTTGAATTAAGATGGCCTGCCCGACCCTCCTTTTCATTTTTCTTCCCATTTTCGCAGAATGAAAGCTGTAATACTTGCTGGTGGCAAGGGCACCCGCCTAGGACACCTTACCAAAGACATCCCAAAACCCATGGTTCCCCTGCTGGGTAAACCACTGGTGGAGTATCAGGTAGAGCTACTTGTCCGCTATAATTTTGCCGAAATCATTTTTGTGGTAAACCACCTGGGGCAGTCCATTGAAGACTATTTTGGAGATGGAAAAAACTTTGGAATTGCTATTAGATATTTCCACGAAAGTGAACCACTGGGCACCGTTGGCGGCATTAAGGAATTGGAACCAAAGCTTACTGAAGATTTTTTGGTGTTGTATGGTGATGTAATGATGGAGATGGATCTCAAACGCCTGTTGGAATTTCATAAAACCAAAAACAGCCAGGCCACTTTGGTGGTTCACCCTAACGACCACCCTTACGATAGCGACCTTGTAGAATTGAACGATGAGCAGCGTGTGGTAAACGTATTGCCAAAGCCCCATGTGGATGGCCTGCAATACCACAACATGGTGAATGCTGCCGCCTATGTTTTTACCCCCGCCATTTTTCCATTACTGGAGAAGGGCAAAAAAGCGGATTTCGGAAAAGACATTTTCCCTGTGGCGTACAAACAACTTAAAATGTATGGCTACAACACTCCCGAGTATTTAAAGGATATGGGAACGCCAGACCGATTGGAGCAGGTGGAACAGGACATACAATCAGGTAAAGTGGCGCGGAGAAGCCTTGCCCATAAACAAAAGGCGATTTTTCTGGATCGGGATGGCGTACTGAATTACGATACGGATTTAATTCACCGACCCGAAGATTTTAAACTTTACGACTATACCGCTGACGCGGTGAAAAAAATAAACAAATCAGAATACCTCTCGGTCATTACCACCAACCAAAGTGTGGTTGCCCGGAACCTTACAACTATTGAGGGTTTAGGCGAAATCCATAAAAAGATGGAAACGGAGCTAGGCAATGCCGGAGCAAAGCTGGATGCCATTTACTACTGTCCGCATCACCCGCATAGTGGCTTTCCGGGTGAAAACCCTAAATACAAAGTAGAATGCGATTGCCGCAAGCCCAAACCAGGAATGATAAACCAAGCCTCGGCAGCCTTTAACATTGACCCTACAATTAGTTATATGATTGGGGACAGCGAGCGTGATATGGGCGCTGGCAAAGCGGCTGGTTGCACTACCATTGGTGTAATGACGGGGCATGGCGTAAAAAAATCCTCGATCCTTCCCGATTACTTTTTCGCCAACCTAAAAGAGGCTGTTGACTTTATTATTGATGAGCCTTTTAAAAAGGATGTTGAAACGGTTTTTGAAAACGTAAATGCCTCTGGCAAAAGACCTTTTGTTATTTCTATTGGAGGAAATACACGTAGTGGAAAATCAACTTTTGCTCAATACCTGAAAGGCTATTTGCAAAAACAAAACCTAAAGGTGCTTTCCATTTCATTGGATGATTGGATACTTCCAAAAGAGCAGCGCAAAGGCAAAGAAGAAG
>CAXBJE010000422.1:0-3311 GCA_963975525.1 uncultured Owenweeksia sp.
GCTGTTAAAGCTGACGAACCAACGGCTACGTTATATGTACCTGTGGTGTTTGCTGCTAATGATAGATAACCAAAGGCGGCATTTGCTGTGCCTGTAGTGTTATTAGGTTCAGTTTCTGTTTGAGAAAAGCCGCTGTAACCAAAAAGAAATAAGGCTACTAAGCACAGCATTGAATAAATTGATTTCATAAGAATTAGGTTAAAGGGGTTAATGTTTCCTCAGATCACTCGTTGATAGAATTTTAACGTTTAAAGATAATTGATTGCCCTCTCTCAAAAAAGACACGAGTAAAATATACGGCATTGTACGTATGTTAATTGCGGTCTTAAATTTTCTTGGTAAAGCCGTGGCCTAATGGGTGGTTTTTAGCAATTGGTTGTTTTGGTGAATGGGACGAATTACAACGAGCTTTTTTTTGATTGATGAGGTAATAGAGTAAACCTGTAAAATTCCGCCAGCGGCTAAAAACAATTACCTTTGTGGGCTCATTTTGAAGGGTGATATTTCATGAGTGATGCAATAAAACATGAGTGCGGTATAGCACTGGTTAGGTTAAAGAAACCTTTAGATTTTTACCTCCAGAAGTATGGTTCAGCTCTTTACGGAGTAAACAAAATGTATCTGCTTATGGAGAAGCAGCACAATCGTGGGCAAGATGGCGCTGGTCTGGCAAATATCAAACTGGATATGGCACCGGGTTCCAGATACATTAGCCGCTACCGCTCCAATGATAAAACCCCAATCCAGGATCTTTTTCAGAGAGTAAATGAACGCATCAATGATACTATTGGTGAAGATCGTGAGAAACTGCAGGATGCGGCATGGTTAAAGGAAAATGTGCCTTTTGTTGGTGAGCTTTATCTGGGACACCTTAGGTACGGCACTTATGGCGGTAACTCTATTGAGCAATGCCACCCTTTTCTTCGTCAGAATAATTGGGTAACCCGTAACCTTATATTGGCTGGTAACTTCAATATGACTAATGTTGATGAGCTTTTCAATCAACTGGTTGATATCGGCCAACACCCAAAGGAAATGGCAGACACGGTTACAATACTTGAAAAGATTGGCCACTTTTTGGATGAGCAAAATGAAAAGCTTTATAGAAAGTACAAGAAGGAAGGCATTTCTAAGAAAGATGCTACCGAGCGCATTGCTCAGGATATAAACATCAAAAAAATATTGCGGAAGAGTGCAAAGAAGTGGGATGGTGGCTATGCCATGGTAGGCCTGTTTGGTCATGGCGATGCCTTTGTGCTTCGTGATCCATCCGGTATTCGCCCGGCTTACTATTATGATGATGATGAGATTTCTGTGGTGGCATCTGAGCGCCCCGTAATTCAAACTGCATTTAACGTTCCCTTTGAGGAAATTAAAGAGGTTACCCCGGGACACGCCCTTATCATAAAAAAGAATGGCACGGCAACTTTAGAGCAAATCAGGGAACCATTGGAGCGCAAAGCGTGCTCTTTTGAGCGCATCTATTTCTCCCGTGGAAACGATGCCGATATTTACCGTGAGCGCATTGAACTCGGTAACCGGGTTTGCCCGGCAATACTTGAGGAGGTTGATTATGACCTTCGCAAAACAGTTTTTTCGTTCATCCCAAATACAGCCGAAATTTCTTTCTATGGAATGGTAAAGGGAATGGAAACTTACCTGAATAAGGTAAAGCATGATAAGATTTTTAAGCATGAAGGAAAGCTGGAGTCTGAGAAGCTAACCGAACTGTTGAGCATTCGTCCAAGGGTTGAAAAATCTATTTGGAAGGATGTAAAAATGCGCACCTTTATTACCGAGGATAGTAGCCGTGATGACCTTGTTTCTCACGTTTATGACATCACTTATGAAACGGTAAAGCCTGGAGATAACCTGGTGGTGATTGATGATAGTATTGTTAGAGGTACAACCCTTCGCCAAAGTATCCTTAAGATTTTGGATCGCCTTCATCCTAAAAAGATTGTTGTGGTGTCTTCGGCTCCACAAATCCGTTACCCGGATTGCTATGGTATTGACATGGCCAAACTTGGAGACTTTATCGCCTTTAGGGCTGCCATTGCTTTACTTAAAGAAAGTGGATTGGATAATGTGATTGACAGCGTGTACGAGCGTTGTGTTGCTCAAAAACATCTTCCGGATAACGAGATTCAAAATTTTGTAAAGGATATATATGCTCCATTCTCTCCGGAGCAAATCAGCGATAAAATTGCCCAGCTGCTTACGCCAGAAGAGGTGAAAGCTGAAGTGAAAATCATTTATCAAACTATAGAAGATCTTCACGCCTCTTGCCCCAATAATACTGGGGATTGGTACTTTACAGGAAACTTTCCAACCCCAGGTGGGATGCGTGTTGTAAACCGTGCATTCCTCAATTTTTACGAAGGGAAAAATGTGAGAGCCTACTAAAAACGTATAGATATTTTTTTTAACCCGCCCCAGCTCAGCTGGGGCGGGTTTTCTTTTTTTATGAAGATTTTACAATGAAAAAATCCTTCTAAAAAAATTAACATCCAAAACCTTTGTCCCAACTAAGTTTAGGTGGGTTGTTAACAGTTGGTGGTTTATGACCTCTTTCATTGGTTGACTGAAATCATCATTAGGGTCGTTAATTTCATAGTCCTTTATCAGGAAATAATTAACCCCATAGACACTGCGATATGAAGATGGAAACCATGGAAATTACCGACCGATTAGCCTACACCTATGAAGAAGCATTAAAAGCTGCCACCGCCTATTTTGATGGTGATGAACTGGCGGCAGGAGTTTGGTTGAGTAAGTATGCGCTAAAGGATTCCTATGGAAATATATTTGAAACCACCCCGGCCGATATGCACCACCGCATGGCCTCCGAAATTGCCCGTATAGAAAATCAATATCCAAACCCACTGCGAACTGAGCAACTTTTTAAGGTGCTGGATAGGTTTAAGTACATAGTGCCACAAGGTGGCCCAATGACGGGTATAGGTAATGAGTTTCAGGTGGCCTCCCTTTCCAATTGTTTTGTAATTGGCAATCAGGGAAACAGTGATTCTTATGGTGGAGTGATGAAAGTGGATGAAGAGCAAGTGCAACTGATGAAGCGCAGAGGCGGAGTGGGTCACGATCTTTCGCATATTCGGCCTAAAGGCTCTCCCGTTAAAAACTCTGCTCTAACCTCCACAGGTGTGGTGCCTTTTATGGAGCGCTACAGTAACTCAACCCGCGAGGTTGCTCAGGATGGCCGCAGAGGGGCCCTAATGTTAAGCATTTCCATTGACCATCCCGATTCGGAATCATTTATTGATGCCAAGCTGGATGGCACTAAGGTAACA
>CAXBJE010000423.1:0-3309 GCA_963975525.1 uncultured Owenweeksia sp.
GTTTGTAGTAGCGCTTTTCCTGATTACAGGCCTCCAGTAATCTAAAGTTTGTATCAAGCTGTACGGGCTTATTCCTAATAAAAGTGTTTAGCAAAAACCATGAGGTAACTGGAACCGAATCAAAGTTTAAATAGTTAACGGAAGGAGATTCATAATACACCAGCAAGTCTTGACAAGTGTTGCCAGAATCCAGTTGAAAAGTATCTGTGAAGGTAAAGGCCTGTATATCATCAAAACCCATTTTTGATTGAGGAATACAAAGCTCATGTATGCTATCTCCTCTCTTGCTCAGGGTTGCAGTTCGTTGCCAACTGCTTCCGCAGGAGTTATAAATGTTGTAGTTGATGGAATTCCCTATAGCTGTGCAGCCAGTTTTTTCGCCCTGTAAAACTTCAATATTAATTACATAAGATTTATGATGCACCTGATAATCGGGAGCTTCCTCAACCTGCACCCTACTCCATAGTTGCGGACATTGAGCCATCCCCTGTAGGGAAATGATAGAAATAAAAATGAGGAAAATGCCGCGCATAGGATTAAGAATCGGCCCTAAGATAATATTCACAAAATAATCTCAATTGCCATTTCAGTTAACAGGCTCACGGACTTATTTTAGGGTGGTTCTTACTTAGTGCCTTTATCGGGCATCTTGCTTTGAAACTCCAGGCCGCTTGAACCCCACAAAGTTTAGATAGGTAAAAGCCAGAAACAGGGCGTACAACATGGTCATAGACCAGGTGAGTGGATGTTGAAATGGATGTAGCACTCTATGCCCTATTTCATAAATAAGTGAAAAGGGATCGCTGATTACATCCCAACTATTGAAACGGAGGTAACGCCCCAGGTAAATACCAAAGCCACACAAGGCCATTATAGTGAGCTTTACGGCCCAGGCGGTCAGTTTACTAAATCGGTTCAACAGCTTTTCATCCATATTTACAAGCGTGTGAAAAAACAGCAACATCCCATTCCATGCGAATGAAACAATCAAAACCGTATCATACCAAATTGAAGGCTGCGAGTGCCAGCGGAGGTGAAACAAATCAGTAATGATGTAGGGTGAATTGGGAAGAAAGGCAATGCAGCACATCAATGCCAGCACGTTGGTGAATGAGGTTACTTTTTTATTGGCGTTAAATCCAAGTTCGCTTATCGCAAAAGGGATAAAGGCCAGCATGAGGTTCCAAACCAGAAAGATATAGGTGGGCTGCCCTGTGTAAATAACGCGCCAACTGATTATAGATAGACTAAAGAGAATGGAAAATGCCAGATAGCGATGGACCGAAAAACGGCTTAGCAAATGGGTAATTGTTTTCATAAAGGTTGTTTAGGGAAACACAACGGCCAAATGCTCACAGAATTTTGAGACCTTGCTCCCAGGCTGGTACATTTACAATATGTTTAACATTTAAGCTTACCCAAACAATACAAGCCTAAACTTGTAACTAAAGCATACAGCAACTAATGGATTACAACACCATATTTAAGGAGATAAAGGCGGAAATAAATCTGGATACAAAATCAGGTAAAGTGGCAGATTACATACCTGAGCTGGCTCATGTAAACCCTGACAAATTTGGGATTTCATTAAAACGCATGAACGGGGAGAATTTTGCTTTGGGTGATTCTGACGAAAAGTTTTCCGTGCAAAGTATCACCAAGGTGTTTTCTCTGGCTTTAGCCATGAAACAATTTGGCCCAAATATTTGGGATCGTATAGATGTAGAGCCTTCAGGTACTTCGTTCAACTCGCTGGTTCTTTTAGAGTACGAACAAGGCATTCCGCGCAACCCGTTTATAAATAGCGGAGCTTTGGTAATTGCCGATATGCTGGTGGAAAAGCTTAAAAACCCCAAGGGAGAGTTTATAGAATTTGTCCGCGAAATGGCTGGTAGTAAAAACATTGACTACAACTATGCCGTAGCCAATTCTGAGAAAGACCATGGTTTTAGAAACCGTGCCCTGGCCAATATGTTAAAGTCATATGGCAACATTAAAGGTGATGTGGAGGAGGTGCTGGATTTTTACTTTCACCAATGTAGCATTGAAATGAGCTGTGAACAGCTGGCTGAAGCATTTTTGGTTTTTACCAATCGTGGTAGCAAACCGGGCCAAAAAGAAAAAATACTCACCAAACAGCAAAGCCAGCGGATAAATGCCCTTATGCTTACGTGTGGTTTTTATGATGAAGCAGGAGAATTTGCCTTCAGGGTAGGCCTGCCAGGTAAAAGTGGGGTTGGCGGTGGCATAGTAGCCGTCTATCCTGGTGAATATAGTGTGGCCGTTTGGAGTCCGCGCCTTAATAAAAGAGGAAACTCCGTGTTAGGCATAGAGACCTTGGAACTCTTAACCACCAAAACGGGTATGGTGATATTTTAAGATGTTATTTAATAACAAAGAGTTTTTATTATTCAGCCTCAGGTAAATATGACTGCATCCAGAATTAAGAAATCGATTTCCACACTATTTCTAGTTATTGTGCTTTTACCCAATGCACTGGCACAATCCACAAAACATAATGGCAGTAGGGGTTTGACAAAGGTTTTTACCACCAGTGAAATAAATCAATTGGAACTGCTTCAAACCTTTTTTGAAAGCCAAATTTGCACGATAGACTCCATAACTGTTGAAAAATGCTATGCGCAATATATCTCCTCAATCTTAAAGGATACCATATCAGGTGAACTGGATTTTAATATTTCGTTTGGTAAACAGCAAAAAATTTATGAACAGCTAGACAGCTCGTTGATTAACGAAATATGGTGGTTTGGTGAAATGAGAATGTCTGATACCGTTGGAGTTTTCAAATATATTTCCCTGAAGAGATCAGGTAAATATGCAGATTTTCTAAAGCTACTAGGTAAACGAGATAAAATCATGTGGGAATATCAACGTTCTGCACTTGGCGAAGACTTTTATGCCCCTTCCTTTGTGACAGGTATGGTACAAACCCCTACTGCTTTTGAACTCTCCAACCCCAACGTCAGGCTAGTGCTGGCCATTCACTTTCTTACCCTGAATGATTTCGTTAACAGAATGGAATCATTCTAACACAAGATTACCACCTTCAACTCTCTCCACTAGCTTATTTTTGCACCCTCTAATTTTTCCGCTACCGCTAAAACTAATAGCTGCTCCATGAGGTTTACCGCAACAGCTCTGCTGGTTATCACTATTGCAATCACCTGCTCTGCACAATTAATTGGGCCTCAGTCTCAAAACACCAACAAAGGCCGCCTATACATCTATTGGGGCTGGAATTTTGACGGGTTTAGTAATTCTGATATTCACTTTAAAGGAGACGGTTAT
>CAXBJE010000424.1:0-3306 GCA_963975525.1 uncultured Owenweeksia sp.
AATCTGCCTCCAAACCTTGGTAGCAAAATCTTCCGTAACCTCTTCACCACATTGAAACCAGAAGTACGCTCGCTCCTCTCTGTTTTCAAATTCAAGTTGACGAACCGGAAATTTTTCCTTCAGTAAAAGAGTTTGAATATTGGATATAGGGAGGCCCGAAAGTTCATAGCACAATTCGGGTTTGTGCTGGCTTCGCCAATCCCCATCATAAACCAGGATAATTTGATTTTGTCCTTTCTTAAATTTCTGCCCCACTACTCCTTCCCTACTGTAAACCTTAGCTTCAGCGGGGCTTAGGTTTAATGGGCTCCAGCCAAGGTGAGTGATTTCAGCATGAAGGTCTGTATTCTGTATAAGGCTTTGATTGCTCTGAAATGTTGGCACCAAAAGCCCGGTAACCAATAGCGTAGCAATGGCTAGCTGAGGGGATATCAGGTTGAAGGAGTACTTTATAGGCTTATTAGCTAGAGGCTTTTTCTTAGCCACTAAAAAGTGAAGATAGCCGTAACACAGCGCAACACCCGTTAGTAAAAAGAATACTGATGTACTGTGATGAATCCAAGGATCGATAAAATCTTGCTGCCAATAAATATGAACCAAGCTCAGGAGAACTATCCTAAGAAGGTTGCCAAATACCAAGTACAGAAGTAACAGACAAAGGCCTGTAAACCATTTAACACCAATCCGGCTCTGTTCTATCCACGTTATTACAAAATACACCAATGTAGCTACCCAAATACCCTTTAGTCCGCTACAGTCCATATCTACTTGCGATGCCCGATTTTCAAGTATCAGCAGGCTTTGTGTAGAGTTGAGTTCCGGCATAATTGGCCAAAGTGCCTGATGCGCTAAGTCTACAGAAAGCATCCGTAAGGGATAACCAATAAATACATCTAAGTGGCGCCCAAAGGGCAAGGTCATTACAATAAGGGCAAAAGGAATTAGATTTTGTACCCAGCGTTGTGGGGTCATAGCCATTCCTGCCAATGAAAAAGCAAGCAACATAGATGCTACAAAACCAAACAGCCGTATGGGCGAATAAATCTTAAGAACTATTAAAAGTACTATGGAGACAAATGCAAGACTTACGGCTGAGAGGTTGGGCTGTAATAGAAAAAATCCAGCAAGTTTTGGTTTAGTTCGCTGAAACCACAGATAGCCAATGGCGATAAAGAGAGACCCATTTAGTAGATCAAAATGTTGAGGCAGATGCCTCAAAAACCATAGTAGGTATTCCGAGGACAAAAAAGCCCAAAGTACCCATAGTACTGGGTATAGAAGTTTTTTTGATTGATTAAGCAAGTGCAGGTTTAAGTGTGGAAAACGGCCTGCCCCCTCAATACATTGCTTTGCACCTAAATTTTATGATAATGTTAAGAGGTTGCTTAAAAGAAAGAAAAATACCAGATTATTTCTTATCGTAATTCTCCCTACTCCTGGTATCCACAATGGATTGGATTAACCAATTGCCTTCTACTTTAACGAGTGTTATTAGGTTAACACCGCAATGGCTGAATTTTTCATCAAAATAGAAAGTGTATGGTGCCAAACCATGGCCAGGTTCATATCTGTTTTGATTGTTAGGCCGTAAATCTCCTCATTAAACTTATGATCCTTTAACATTCCCAATTCAAAGAAAAAATCAGACATCATAATGATATGTGTTTTTTCTGAAGCATTTGGCAATAGGGTTTGGATGTTGGTATCTTCGGTAAACCTGGTGGCTATAGCCGAGGTATCTTTTGCTGACAAAGCCTCAAAAAAGGAAATCACTACTTTTCTTACATCCTCATCATCGCTTTGGGCATTTAGCCCTATCGAGTTAATCAGAATTAAACAGGCAAATATTGTTTTCATAATAGTTAGTTAATTACCCCAGGCGGTCATTATCAGGTTTCTGGAGCCACCATGATTTCGATGCTCACAAAGATATATGCCCTGCCAAGTGCCTAACCACAACTCACCATTCATAATCGGTATTTGCACAGAGCACCCCAGTAAAGATGCCTTTATGTGCGCTGGCATATCATCTGAACCTTCAAACGTGTGCTTATAGTAGGGTTGATTTTCTGGAACCATTTTATCGAAGTGAGATTCAAAATCCTGTCTCACTGTATGGTCTGCATTTTCATTAATGGAAAGCGAAGCGGAAGTGTGCTGAATAAAAACCTGCAATTGTCCTGTCCTTAGTTCCTTAATTTCTGGAAAAGCCTTTAAAATTTCTTCAGTAATCAGGTGAAAGCCCCTTGGGTGTGGCTTTAAGCGCAAAGTTGCTTGGTATAACTTCATTCATCAAAAATAACTATTGGGCATTTTAGCCCACGATAATTGTTGCTTTTTACCTTTACGGAATGAAGAAATCCGGTTCTGCAGATTTACCTCTCCACTACGGAAAAGTGCCCGCATGGTTGCATCAACGTATGGCCCGATTGGGTGAAGCTGTTGTTGAGGCTGTGATTCTGGAATATGGTAAGGATGAAGTTTTACGCAGACTGAGCGATCCATTTTGGTTTCAAAGCCTCGGAGCCGTTATGGGCATGGACTGGCATTCATCTGGTATTACAACCTCGGTAATGGGTGCTTTAAAAAAGGCTATAAATCCTCGTTCAAAAGAGTTGGGTATTTACATTACCGGAGGAAAGGGCAAGCACTACAGAGAAACCCCAAATGAGCTCTTGAGGATTGGTGAGCAAACGAGTTTAGATGCTACTGAACTCATTCGCAGTAGTAAACTAAGCGCCAAGGTTGATAATACTGCCATTCAGGATGGCTTCCAGATATACATGCACAACTTTATACTTACCGATACCGGTAGCTGGACGGTGGTGCAACAAGGAATGAGTGATGCCAGTGGCATGGCCAGACGGTATCATTGGCATTCAGCCAATCTTAAATCTTTTGTAGAAGAGCCGCACACCGCCATTCATGGGGCCAACCAAGGGCTAATTCTAAACCTCACTTCTAAAGACGCATCAAAAACGAGGGGAAGTCTTATAGAGATTTCAAAGGAAAACCCTGATTTGATGTTAAAGGAAATCCGCAAGTTGGTAATGCCAAATCACCATGAAGTAAAAGCAAAAGATGTAGATTTAAAAAGGCTTGGCGCTATTTTATGGCTTTCGCAAGAGCAGCAACCCAAAGACTTTGAAGAACTACTCTTACTCCAGGGACTAGGACCCCGAACTCTTCAATCTTTAACATTGGTTAGCGAGGTAATCTATGGCGCACCATCCCGGTTTAAAGACCCAGCAAGGTTTGCCTTTGCCCATGGTGGAAAGGATGGGCACCCCTTCCCTGTTCCCATTA
>CAXBJE010000425.1:0-3297 GCA_963975525.1 uncultured Owenweeksia sp.
AATGAGTGCTGTTGGAGCGGAAGTGTTGTGTGGCATTATGGAAAAATTGAAGCCGCGAATTTAGCCAAATTCACCGCTTTACAGGCACCTTTAGCAGCCTTTTTCATATATATTTACAACCACTTAAAACAGGCGATGATTTTTCTTCGGATTCTTAAAGAGAGTTTCAACTTTGCCATACATGCCCTAAGGGTAAATATGCTCCGTACCATCCTTAGTTTACTGGGAATTACCATCGGTATTTTTACCATAATCTCAGTTTTTACTGTGGTAGATTCTTTGGAGAGAAACATCCGCACCAGCTTTCAATCATTAGGTAGCGATGTAGTTTATGTTCAAAAAATGCCATGGGGTGGAGGTGGTGGAGATTATGAGTGGTGGAAGTACTTTCAGAGGCCTAATCCCGGTTACCGTGAATTTGAAAAACTGGAAAAGAGGGTTTCATCTGCTCAGCAAATTGCATTTGGCTTTGGAATGAGTAAAACCATAAAGCATAGGCTTAACAGTGTTGAAAACGCAACGCTCCTCCCAGTTTCGCATAGTTACTATGATTTGTGGGAATATGAGATTGAGGCTGGAAGATATTTTAGCCCGCTTGAATCTAAATCTGGTACTCCAGTAGCTGTGCTTGGCGCAGAAATAGCCCAAGGCCTATTTGGAACAGATGACCCATTGGGTAAGGTGTTTACTGTGATGGGACGCAAGGTTAGGGTAATCGGTATTTTTAAAAAACAGGGAAAAAGCCTCATTGGCCAAAATGTAGATGAGTTTGTTGTTATACCTGTAAACTTTATCAGGAGTATACTTAATGTGGATGATCAGAATGGGTCATTTATTATGGCGAAGGCTGCACCGGGTGTTGAGATAGAACTGTTAAAAGATGAAGTGAGAGGTGTAATGCGATCGATTAGAAAACTTAAGCCAAAAGCTGAGGATAGTTTTGCCATTAACGAGAGCTCTATGTTATCATCTGGACTTGATGTGATGTTTGGAATTTTAGGTATGGCAGGGTGGGCTATTGGTGGCTTCAGTATTTTGGTTGGAGGATTTGGCATCGCCAACATTATGTTTGTAAGTGTGCGTGAGCGAACCAATCAAATTGGGATTCAAAAAAGCCTTGGAGCCAAAAACTACTTTGTATTACTTCAGTTTTTGCTGGAGTCGGTGGTGCTTTGCCTTATTGGCGGGGCTATTGGGCTCTTTCTGGTATTTATACTAATGTTTGCCATTACCAAGCTTAGTGGCTTTGATATGATGTTAACTCTGGGTAATATTATTCAAGGACTAAGCATTTCAGCATCCATTGGACTGATCTCAGGATTTATTCCAGCGTACATGGCCTCAAGGCTGGATCCGGTTGAAGCCATCAGAACAGGCTCGTGATATATTTATTGCTTTTAAATTTGAATATCTGAAAATTCGAATCACAAAAATCAAAGCTTTCCATCTTCAAATCTTCAAATCTTCAAATCTTCGAATTTTCAATTCCTCAGTCCTTCAAATCATCAAATCTCATTTCAGCTCCAAGTTTATTTCCAATAATCTCACAAACCTCTTCCAACATCTTTCGGTCAGCTTCATCAAACGCGTTTATCCGTTTACTATCAACATCCAGTTGGGCCACTAACTTTTCATTGTAATAAATAGGCACCACAATCTCTGACCGTACATCCATACTACAGGCAATGTAATTGGATTCGGCTGTAACGTCTTCTGCAATATAAGTGGCTCCCGAAACGGCCACTTGGCCACATATACCTTTTCCGTACGGAATCACGGTATGATCCGTTTCCTTTCCGGTGTACTGTCCTAAGTGCAAGGTCTGATTCGTATTATTCATATGGTAAAACCCAACCCAGGTGTACTTTTCTGCATCTTGTTGAAGAAACACGGTAATAGCTTTTAATATTTGGGTTGTGGAAAGTCTTTTATCGGAAATGATTTTTTCAATTTCAGACTTTAACTCAATGTGTGACGTCATATGAGGGCAATGATTTTTGGTAGAAAAATAAGAATCCCGGCAAGGGCAGCGGCCATTGAAACTATTAATACAGCTCCAGCGGCAATATCTTTTACAGCCCCTGCTTTTTCCGAAAACTCAGGCGAGGCTATATCCGTGAGTTTTTCTAAAGCAGAGTTTATGGCCTCAGCCGATAAAACAAGTGCAATACAAAGTATAATAACCAACCATTCGTAAATAGTAACGTTAAGTAAAAAACCAAGTAATACGGCAATTAGGCCAGCAATAGCATGAACCTTAGCATGATCCTCTTTCGTAAAAAAGAACCGAAGCCCTTTAATGGCATAGCCAAACGCGTTTTTTCTTTTACGGAAATAGTTCATTTGTTAATTTGAATGCAATGTTAAAGCGATTTGATCATACCTGTTATAATTTAGTTCTATCAAGGTGTAGGATATCCTTTAACTAAATAATGTTGAAAAGTGCGTAACCCCCTGTAATAGTACAGGTTTTTAATGTTTATATTGCGCCCAATTACCGATTCTACAAAAACTAAAAATATGAAGAAAAGCTTTATTCGATTAGGCTTCGTTCTCGTCCTAATGCTCTGTCTATTTCAGGTACAGGCTCAAAAAAACATAGAAATAGTGGCAACTTCTGCGTTTGGGACTTCAACACCTCTCAATCCTGTGAGTGTTTGTCAGTGTGATACTCTTGGCGTTAGTGCCAATCCATCAAATATGGTTGTGAAGCCAGAATTGAGGTACAACATTAATATTACTCCTTTCGGACCAACCACAACTTTTTATTACGAATTGGCAACACCTTCTAACTCTTGGGGGACGGCAGATTCTTTAGAACTTATTTCTTTAACTGGGCCAAGTAATATTACTCCTGTAGATACTTTTGGACTAGGAACCAAGGAAGCACATTTGGTGATTCCATGTAATACACCTATTGGTTCTGCTACTTTAAGGATACGCAACAGTAACGGACAAATAAGTGATACCGCTTATGTGTTTGTAAACCGTTACCCGAATAAACCAAAGCTGGATTCTATTAGCTTTGGTTTCCCAAATCAATATACGGTTGGTTTAAATGACTGGGGTTTCTGCCCTGGTGATTCAGTTATCCTATATGCCGAAACACAACCTGGTGCATCTTATGCATGGTTGAACAATGGAGTACTCATTCCCTTTGAAAATGGAGATTCCTTAGTTGTAAGAGGATCGGGGTCATACAGGGTACGTGTAGATTTTGGGGCTTGTGCCCGAGATTCAGAGGATACCGTTATTAATATTTCAGCCGTTCCTACTTCTATTATTAATACTACCCTT
>CAXBJE010000426.1:0-3294 GCA_963975525.1 uncultured Owenweeksia sp.
CAACGATTCTGCAAGCTCGGTATTGGTTAATCTTAGTTTTGAGCCTGACTATGCCCGGCTAAGTTCCAGGGCCATCCGCAAAATACTTCCCCACCTACGGGAGGGTCATGACTATTATGAAGCCTGTGATTTAGCGGGCTACAATCATAGCCGTTCCATTACGAAAGAGGAAAACGAGAGCCGGGCATTAAAGGAAAAACTCGATTTGGTTCCAATGAACAGCCTGCGCAATCCCGTAGTCGAGAAAATTCTAAACCAGGTTGTAAACCAAGTGAATGCGGTAATGGAGCATCCAGAAATGGGCAGGCCGGATGAAATAAGGATTGAAATGGCGAGGGAGCTGAAAAACAGTGCGGATGAAAGGCGGGAAATGACCGAAGGAATAGGAAAGGCCACTGCCCGAAATGCTGCCATTAAGCAGATTTTACAGAAGGAATTTAACTTTAAGAGGGTGTCCCGCAATGATATTTTGCGCTACAAACTTTGGGAAGAGTGCGGGCATATCTCCATTTACACGGGCAAAACCATTCCACGCTCGGAAGTTTTTGGAAACAAGTATGATATTGAACATATCATTCCAAAGTCTAAGCTCTTTGATGATTCCTTTAGCAATAAAATTTTGTGCGAACGAGAGTGGAACGAGGACAAAGGCAATCAAACAGCCTTTGATTATCTCGAAACCAAATTGAGTGCTGAGGAATTTGAAAATTATAAAATCAGGGTCAAGAAGCTGAATGAAAGCAGTGGCTTATCAAAAACCAAGTACCGCAAGCTGCTGATGCCAAGTGCCGAAATTCCGGATGATTTTATAGAACGACAGCTCCGGGAAAGCCAATACATCGCTCGTAAGGCCAAAGCATTACTGCTCCAAGTGACTCGGCATGTAAGTCCGACTATTGGTTCTATTTCAAGTAAACTGCGAGAAGATTGGGAGCTTGTGGAGGTGATGAAGGAATTAAACTGGGATAAGTACGAGGCTCTTGGCCAAACCGAAATCATTGAGACGCGCAAAGGGAAAAGGTTAAAACGGATAAAGGATTGGAACAAGCGCAATGACCATCGCCATCATGCAATGGATGCACTTACTGTGGCTTTCACCAAAAGGAGTTTTGTACAATACCTAAACAACCTTAATGCCCGCAATGGCGACAACGAAATGAGCAGGGATGTTTTAGGCATTCAGGAAAAAGAAATGTACCGCGATAAAAAAGGAAAACTGAGATTTAACCCTCCCATGCCCAATTTTAGGGAAGAAGCCAAAAAACACCTTAGCGGAATTTTGATTTCATTTAAGGCCAACAGTAAGGTGGCAACCCTAAATAAAAACAGGTCAAAACTAAAAGGCAAAGAGGAGCATGTTCAGCAAGTACTCACGCCCAGGGGGCAGCTTCATAAAGAAACCGTTTACGGAAAAATCAATCAATATGTGTCCAAAGAGGTAGCTGTAAATGCGAAGCTAACAAGGGATATAGCGGATGCCGTGGCCAATAAAAGAGAGCGAGAGGCAATTTTAAAGCGGCTTGAGGAAAATGGATACGATGCTAAACGGGCGTTTGCCGGAAAGAACAGCATCAATAAAAGTCCTATTTATGTAAATGGTGGCGCGAAGGTGGTTCCTCCCAAAGTGAAGACGGTTACTTTGGAAGAACTTTACACTATAAGGAAAGAGATTGGCCCCGATTTGCGTATTGACAAGGTAGTGGATGAGGGTGCGAAAAGAGTTCTGCAGAAGCGGCTGGATGAATATGGTGGTGTCTTCAAGGAAGCTTTTTCCAACCTTGATGAAAACCCCATCTGGTTGAACAAGGAAAAAGGTATTCAGCTTAAGCGTGTAAAAATAACTGGGGTAAAAAATGCCGAGGCCCTTCACATAAAACGAGATATTTCAGGTGCCCCAATTTTGAACCAAGAGGGAAAGGAAATCCCTAACAGTTTTGTAAGTACGGGCAATAATCACCACGTAGCCATTTATGAAGATGAGGAAGGGAACCTCACCGAAGAAGTAGTTTCTTTTTTTGAGGCTGTGCAAAGACTGAACAGTGGCATACCTGTTATTCGCCAGTCGGATGAATTGGGCCACACCTTAAAGTTTACCATGAAACAGAATGAGTATTTCGTCTTTCCCTCGGATGGCTTTGATCCGAAGGAAATTGACTTGATGGACCCTGCAAATGCCACAGAGATCAGCCCGCATTTATTTAGGGTTCAGAAGATTGCAACTAAAAATTATATGTTCCGACATCATTTGGAGACAAACGTGGATACGGTAAAGATTTTTGCTGGGAAGACATACAAGCACCTGCAAAGCTTTATTGAGCTTAAGGATTGCTGTAAAATCAGATTAAACCGTCTTGGGGAGATAATTAAGATTGGCGAATAAAATTTATCAAACCCTTGAAGGGCTTAACCTCAGCATCAACTCAAAAAAACTTAATCAATGAAACGCTCCGATTTCCTAAAATCCCTTGGCCTTGGTTCGGCCGGTTTGCTGTTGCCTAAGGGCTTGGTGCAGGACAAGCCCATCAAGGTTTATGATAACTATGTGAAGGGTTTGCACCACTATCATTTCAAGGAACTTAAAGACACATTGAAAGAAGGCGATGCCTTGCTTTTAAAGCGGGATGATGCCAATGCCTATGACAGTTTTGCCATTAAAGTATATTTTCAAGATCAAAAGCTGGGCTATTTGCCGGCTTACGAAAACATAGTGTTGGCCAATATGCTGGATGCCGGAGTGCAGTTACATTCTTTTATTTCTCAGCTGAACATAAAAGGAAACTGGGCACAGGGCCTAGCTGTGGAAGTATTTGCCCATTTGGTGTTTCCCGGAACCAAGCTGATTGAAAACAGTCTTTCCGCTAAGCGGGCAGACGATGTGGTGGACATCTACCGAAAGGGAGGGGATTATTATTGATATAGTCCCGTCAGGGTTTAGAACCCTGACGGGACTTTTTAAATTTTAGAACCAGTTCTAATAACCAAAGGCTCAACTAATGATAAAAAGGACACTTTATTTTGGCAGCCCTGCCTACCTCAAAAAAGATCAGCTTCAGCTAAAAGTGGAGTTTCCTACGGAAGGAAACAAACAAGCCAAGAGCATCCCCATTGAAGATGTAGGCATTGTGATACTGGACCATCCCCGGATAACGGTAACCCAAGCCTTGCTAGCCGCCCTTATCGAAAATAATGCCGCCCTGCTAAGCTGCGACAGTCGCCACATGCCAGCTGGCCTCTTTATGCCCATGAGCGCCAACCATATCTACACCGAAAAGATGCGCTACCAATTGGAATCTT